>JAAEEP010000018.1 GCA_013415695.1 Methanomassiliicoccales archaeon
GTGGAGGGGATCTTGGCCGGCCCGCCAGGGCCGATGTAGCCGGTAATTGTGACGTTGCCACCGCTCACGGTGTAAGTGTACTCGGGGATGTAGTCGCCCATCATCAGACCGGCGAATCTGATTCCCGGCACGGGGAAGTTGGAGGAGTAGTAGGCGTGGCCACGAATGCTCGATGGCGTGTCGCGGATCCAGTAAGAGCCGACAGAGATGGGTCTGGTGATTCCGCGGAAGTATATCGAGGTGAGCGAGGTACAGTAGTCGAACGCTTCGGCGCCGATGGATGTTACACTTTTACCAATGGTAACGGTCGTGAGGGATTGGCATACCCAGAATGCATCTGCGCCGATCGTGGTGACACTGTCAGGGATGGTTATGGAGATAAGGGCGGATTGTGCAAATGCGTAATCTCCGATCACGGTGACGCTGTTGGGGATTGTTATTGATGTAAGAGATCTGGCCCAGTAGAACGCATAGTTGCCGATGGTGGTGACGCTGTCGGAGATCGTGACGGAGCTCAGGGCCGAGCAAAAGTGGAACGCCCTATTGCCGATCGTGATCACCCCATTACCGATTATGACCGAGGTCAGGCTGGAACAGGAATCGAACGCATAGTCACCAATGGACGTGATGGTGTCAGGGATGGTTATGGATGTGATTTGGGAAGATGCGAAGGCATAAGGACCGATCGATGTGATGCCTTCGGGGAAAACAACCGGCTCAGGTAATCCCCCAGCATACTGTATCAGGACCGTCCCGTCCTTGCTGCAAAGGAGCCCGTTCACGCTAGAATAGCTCGGATTGTCTTCATCTACGTTGATCGATACCAAGGCGTTGCACCCTGCGAATGCGCGATACCCGATGGAGGTGACGCTGGCAGGGATGGTTATAGAAGGCAGAGCGCGGCAAGCAGCGAACGCATAGTTGCCGATGGTTGTTACAGTGTCAGGGATGTTTATTGATGTCAAAGAGGTGCAAAGGTAGAATGCAAAATAGTTGATCGCGGAGACATTGTTGCCTAATGACACGGAAACCAGGGAGGTGCATTCCCTGAACGCTTGGTCACCGATGGTAATGACCCCGTTTCCGATGGTTATGGAGATCAGGCCCGAGTAAGAGAAAGCAGAGGAGTCGATAATGGTGACGCTGTCGGGGATGTTTATAGAGGTGAGCGCGGAGCAATAGTAGAACGCATACCTGCCGATGTTGGTGACGCTGTCGGGGATGTTTATTGAGGTGAGTGCGGAGCAATAAGCGAACGCATAGCCACTGATCGAGCTGACCCCGCTGCCTACGTTGACGGAGGTCAGGTTGGAGTACGAGAACGCATAGGAGCCGATGGTGGCACTGCCCGGAATGGTTATCGAGGTCAGGCCCGAGTGGGAGAAGGCAGAGCTACCGATGTTGGTAACACTGTCAGGGATGGTTATCGAGGTGAGTGCGGAGCAGTAGCAGAACGCGTAGTATCCGATATAGGTGACGCTGCCAGGGATGTTAATCGAGGTGAGCGCTGTGCAATAGTAGAAAGAATAGTTGCCGATGATTGTGACCCCGTTCTCGATGCTCACCGAGGTCAGGGCCGAGCAGCGGTAGAATGCGTCGTCGCCTATCGTGGTCACACTGCCCGGGATGGTTATCGAGGTCAGGGTAGAGTAGGAGAACGCATACCTGCCGATGATGGTGACGCTGCTGGGTATGGTGAACGGTCCCGGCAATCCTCCAGGAAATACAACTAACGTGGTAATGGTCTTATCGTACAACACCCCATCGATGCTGGCATAGATCGGATTGTATGGATCGATGTCAATGGCAACGAGGGATGGACATTGTTGGAAGACGTAGTCACCAATGGTAGAAACCCCACTTCCTATGGTCACTGAGGTCAGAGCATCGCAGCGGTAGAAAGCATAGCTACCGATAGAGGTAACGCTGTCAGGGATGGCGATGTCAGTGAGTGCCGAGCAGTTGTAGAACATATTATTACTGATGGAGCCGACCCCGTCGCCTATTGTGACGGATGTCAGGGCGGAGCAATAGGCGAACGCATAGGTTCCCGTGAGAGTGACGCTGCCGGGTATGACGGCGGAGGTGAGGCTAGTGCAACGGTAGAACGCACGATCGCCGATCGTGATAACGCTGTCCGGGATGACGACGGAGGTGAGGGAGGAGCAGTCAATGAACGCTTGGTTGTTTATGACCGTCACCGGATATCCTCCGATGGTCGAAGGGATGGTTATGTCTCCTCCTGCGCCGACATAGTCGGTTATCGTGACCTGCCCAGAGCCGATCGCGTACAGGTAATCGCTAGCGACATAGCTGCCCATCAGCAGCCCGTTGAAGTCTCCCCCGGGGGCAGGGAAGCTGGATCCCCTTAGGGCATGACCTTCGATGCTTGCATTGGTGTCAGTGATCCAATCCGTACCAACGGAGGTCGGCGCCGTTAGCCCGTGGAAGGTTATCGAGGTCAGTTCGAAACACCTTTTGAACGCATTGTCGCTGATCGTGGTCAATCCATTACCAAGGGTGACGGAGCTCAGGGCGTAACAGTTATAGAAGGCGGAATATCCGATGGATGTGACGCTGTCGGGGATGGTTAGCGAGGTTAGGACACGACAATTGAAGAAAGCAACGTCTCCGATGGTGGTGACATTATTGCCGATGGTCACGGTTGTAAGGGAGGTGCATTGACTGAAAGCTTGCTCACCGATGGTAGTGACCCCGTTTCCGATGTTTGCGGCGGTGAGAGAAGTGCAGGAACCGAATGCGAAGCTACCGATGAAGGTGACGCTGTCGGGGATGGTGATGGATTCGAGCGCGGAGCAGTAATAGAACGCAGAGCCGCCGATGGTTGTAACGCTGTCGGGGATGGTGATGGATTCGAGCGCGGAGCAGTAATAGAACACGCGAACGTTGATCGAGGTGACCCCGTTGCCGATAGTGGCGGATGTGAGAGCGGTGCAGTAGGAGAACGAATTGTTGCCGATGGATGTGACGCTGTCGGGGATGGTGATGGATGTAATGGAGGAATATGCGAAAGCTCCGATCCCGATAGTGGTGACACCTTCGGGAATGATGATAGAGGTTATGTTGACGTTGTTTTGGAACGCGCTATCACCGATGGCTATGACCGGGTAGCCCCCCAGTGTTGGAGGGATCTTGGCAGCCCCGCCCGGGCCTATGTAGCCGGTGATGGTGGCCTTACCATCTGTAACTATGTAAGTGTACTCGGGGATGTAGTCGCCCATGGTCAGGCCATTGAACTTTGACCCTTGCGCAGGGAAGTTAGAGGAATAATAAGCGTGACCGCGGATGGTCGATGGAGTGTCAACGATCCAGTTGGTGCCTACGGAGGTCGGTGCCGTGAGTCCGCGGAAGTATATCGAAGTTAGCGAGGTGCAGTAATCGAACGCGGAGATGCCTATGGAGGTCACACCGCTACCCATTGTAACGGAGGTCAGAGCCTCGCATACCCAGAACGCATCGTTGCCGATCGTGGTGACGCTGTCGGGGATTGTGATGGAGGTGAGAGCGGTATGCGCGAACGCATAGTCGCCGATGATTGTCACGTTGTCAGGGATCGTGATGGAGGTGAGAGAAGCACACAAGTAGAACGCATAGTTGCCAATGGTCGTGACGCTATTGGGTATGGTAACTGAGGAAAGGGAATAGCAATAGATGAACGCACGATAACCGATCGTGGTCATTCCGCTTTCGATGGTGATGGATGTCACCGCGGAAAATTCGAACGCGTAAGGTTCGATGGACGTGACGGTATCCGGTATGATCACGGAGGTCAGGGAGGAATATGCGAAGGCGCTGTATCCAATGGAAGTGACGTTCTCAGGGAATACGAACGGCCCAGGCAACCCTCCGGGGTACGCTACCAAGACTGTCAAGTCCGAGCTGTAAAGAACTCCGCTTACGCTAGCGTAGTTCGGATTGTCCGGGTCGACATCGATGTTGGTCAATGCTGAACAGGCGGCGAACGCGTAGCTTCCGATAGATGTGACGTTTTCGGGGATGGTAATGGAGGTCAGGGAGGAACAGACGAAGAACGCGTGCTGGCTGATCGTGGTGACGTTGTTGCCGATGGAAACGGAGGTCAAGGCAGAGCATCGGAAGAACGCGGAGTCACCGATTACAGTGACGTTGTTACCAATGGTCAAGGTGGTCAGGGAAGTACAGTCTGAGAAAGCCATTTCGCCGATCGACGTGACGCTGTCTGGAATGGTGACGGATGTCAGGGAGACCATCTCATAGAACGCCACCTCACCGATGGCTACGACAGGATATCCCCCAATGGTGGAGGGTATGGCAATATCTCCGCCTGCGCCAATATATCCAGTGATCGTAGCATTGCCATCGCTCACGGTGTAGGTGTAATCACCACTTGATTCAGCAACAGCAGCATCTGTGGCAATCAACATTAATAGATAGATCGATAATAATATGGCAATGATGTATCCTAAATGAAGAATACATCTTCTGGTTCCACTACTTACAATAGATTTCACTGATTTACGCCTCCCCTAAAAATGGTTTATGGAATGAGTTGACTGAATCGATTTGTAAATTTGATAATCATACGTGATAATAGGATTATTTAACTTTGTATGAGGAAAAATGCATAGTACATGGTAAGAACCTTAGAGACTACTGGATTAATGGTAGAGTTACTGGTTTACATGAATCCTTATGCAGAGGTCTAACCGACGGAACCCAGGTTGTCTGAGATCGATGATATTAATGTCGAGAACTGGACCCTCGTGGTGAAGAATCCGAAGGGCAGGGAGTATAAGCCACGTCGAGGATGGTGAAGGTGCTACTTTCGGCCAGGGAGACGACCCTGCGATTCCTGAAGAAAAGGAGATGGTAGTTGACCGACAGAGAAAATGCAGAGGCTGGCATTGCCTTCAGGCTGAAGTGCCCATATCCAAATTAACCCAGCTGGTCCTCGACATGAACTCGGTGGCCCCAACTATCTCCACACCGTCCATGAGATCTTCTGACTTGATGTCCTTCGCGTCAAGACACAGCTCGCAGATCCAGATCCTTCCATCGAGGGCTTTCACTTTCTCAACCAGATCCTTCATGTCCGGCAGCCCCTTGCCTTTCATCGCTTCGAGCTTTCCCTTGATCAGGATCTCCCCCCCACCCGGGGTGAAGAAGAGTATCACCTCGTTACCGACGGCGAGTCCGCTTGATCCAAGAATGAAGGTGGGGTACACGCATCTCGGTTCAGTGCTGTTGCACACGATTGCTACCTTGGCCATAATTCTCCTCTTCTGTTACTACGTTAACGTCGTGTATTCAACTCATAGATTCAACGATTGACAGACCCCTTGAAGGCACAATCTTTAAAGGTATTCGACTGAGATGTTAAATTGGGGATACTCCCGGGAGGTGAGAGGTTGAGATTCATCTCTCTCATCCGGTTCAAAGAAAAACCTACAAAAGAAAGCATAGAGAAGAATATCGAGTGTATTAAGCATGAATCAAAGAAGGACGACGTGGATATTCTTGAAATGTATTGGACACTGGGTCGCTTTGATGCGGTCGTGATAATGGAAGCACCTGACGAGAAGACTGCCCTACAGTCAGCTCTAAGGCGGGGGGATTGCATGTCAACGGAAACGTTGGTGGCCATTCCCGTCGAAGAGGCGAGAAGGCTCGTTAAGAAGTGAGAATGAAAGTCGGAAACCCCCCTTCCTCCTTTTTATCCTTTGTAGGATGAATGTGTTTGTTTAGGTCAGGAATGAGCGAATCGAATGTCAGCCACTACATCTTCGAAAACAGTAATATTTTCAATTCTTTGAAATAAAGATGCACCTAAGGATGCCTCTCTGAAATCCAAATTGATGAATATATAGCAAATGGAATATGATTCTTGGGGGTTGTAAAATGAAATTATCTGAAATTGAAGGAATAGGCCCCGCATTCGAGAAGAAATTGAAAAGTGCAGGAATAACGAGCGTCGAAAATCTACTGGAGAAGGGCGCATCAGCCAAAGGGCGGAAGCAGATAGCCGAATCCACAGAAATTGATGCTACCAGGATACTGGAATGGGTCAACCGTGCAGATCTCTTCAGGATAAAAGGAATAGGTTCGGAATTCTCGGACCTTTTAGAGGCTGCTGGCGTTGACTCTGTCCCTGAATTGAGCAGGCGAAAACCAGAGAGTCTGACCAAGAAACTCGAGGAAGTTAACGCTGAGAAAAAACTGGTCCGCCGCACCCCCTCATTATCGATGGTGGAGAACTGGGTAGCTCAGGCAAAGAAGCTACCTAAGGTAGTTACGCATTGAGACAGCATTTTAACGGACAACACTTAAACCACTTACTCTTTTTTTCATTATTAGAAATATTAGGTATCAATATGATGACAGCAATTCTTAGAATCTCAGTCATGGGGAACCGGAATGCAGGTGATGAATTAGCAACTTATCGCCCCTATCTCAAGACGATATTACAAAGAATTTTCATAGTGATATCTACCCAAGAGGTCACGTCATGATGTCTCGACCCTGAATTTTGATCAGTTCTCTGAGTAACTTTCTTTTAATGGCGGCACTGATATCAATCGAGGAGGTAGATCGGGATATGCAGAATTACGAGAAGCTTGGTGCTTTCTATCTCGGTCGTTACTACGATCCTAACAGCAAATCGTTGAAGGAGGACATTGTCCTATACGATTCAAAGGATCTAGTAACGCACGCGGTCTGCGTGGGCATGACGGGGAGCGGAAAAACTGGGTTATGCATCTGCCTTCTGGAGGAGGCCGCTCTTGATGGCGTCCCATCGATTGTGATAGATCCGAAGGGGGATATAACTAACCTCCTCCTGACTTTCCCGGAGATGCGCAAAGAGGACTTCATTCCCTGGGTGAATCCAGAGGACGCTATGAAGAATGACCTCTCCCTCGAAGAGTATGCCGCTAAGCAGGCAGAGACCTGGAAGAAAGGTCTTGCTTCCTGGGGGGAGGATGGGGAACGTATCAAAAGACTTCGCGAGACCAGCAATTTCATGATATACACTCCAGGCAGTAATGCTGGTTTGCCGGTCTCAATTCTTAAATCCTTCTCCGCCCCCCCAGCAGAGATAATAGAAGATGACGAGCTTCTACAGGGGAGAGTTGGCACTACCGTCTCCAGCTTGCTCGGGCTATTGGGTATAGATAGTGATCCAATCGGCTCAAGGGATCACATTCTGATATCTACCATACTAACAGAAGCCTGGTCGAACGGATACAACCTTGATCTCGCCAGCTTAATCCATCAGATACAAAGCCCCCCAATAAAGAACATTGGTATCTTAGATCTGGAATCGTTCTACTCATCGAAGGACAGGTTTGCCTTGGCCATGAAGCTCAACAACCTTCTCGCCGCACCTAGCTTCAGGCTCTGGTTTGAAGGTGAACCGCTTGAAATAAAGAGCTTCTTATTTGGTTCCGATGGAAAACCGAAGACCTCCATCTTCTCCATCGCTCATCTTAGTGAGGCGGAGCGAATGTTCTTCGTCTCTCTGCTACTCAACCATATCGTCGGCTGGATGAGGACCCAGTCCGGGACTACCAGTTTACGAGCCATCCTTTACATTGATGAGGTGTTTGGCTATCTTCCACCGGTTTCCAATCCACCATCAAAACTGCCCTTGCTTACTTTGATGAAACAGGCAAGAGCATTTGGGGTGGGCGTGACGCTTGTTACTCAGAACCCAGTTGATCTCGATTACAAGGGGCTTTCAAATACAGGCACGTGGTTCATAGGAAGGCTCCAGACCGAAAGGGACAAGTTGCGGATCCTGGACGCCCTTGAAGGTGTATCGGCAGAATCAGGTGAGAAGTTTGATCGCCAGGATATGGACCGGATAATCGCTGGTCTGGGTAAACGGATCTTCCTCATGCATAACGTCCATGATGATGAGCCAGCGGTATTCTCATCGAGGTGGGCAATGTCCTATCTCAGGGGACCGTTGACAAGAGACCAGATCAAAATCTTAATGGACCCGATAAAATCAAGTATGAGTGAAGGTAGATCATCAATCATTCCTGAAGAATCGCCACTAATCAAGAAGGTGCCTTTGAGTGCGAGGACGCAGGGATCGCAGAGACCCGTGCTGCCATCCGATATCCCTCAATATTTCATACGGATGGGCGGTCAGCAGGCTGACATCGTGTATAGACCAATGATATTGGGCATATCCCAAGTGCGATTCTTCGATGCCAAGAAGGGGGTGGACGAAATCAAGGAACTCCACTTCCTGACACCAATTACTAATGATCCCATAGCTGTTGATTGGGAGATGGCTGAGGAGGTGAACATTACCATATCCGACCTGACAAAGGTTCCATCAGACCATGCTGAATTCTCAGACCTTCCTTCTGCAGCATCTGTCCCCAAGAATTTCACGAAATGGAAAAAGACCTTTGGTGACTGGCTAGTTGGAAGTCAGAAGATTCAGCTACTCCGGAGCCCTAGCTTAAATCAATACTCCAAAGTCGGCGAAACAGAGAGCGACTTCAGAATACGTATGCAATTGGCAGCGAGGGAGATATTGGACGAGAATATCGAGAAGCTTCGCAAGAAATTCGCTCCGAAGTACGCAGCTCTTGATGAACGCATAAGGAAGGCGGAGATCGCGTTGGAGAAGGAGAAAGACCAGGAGAGGTACCATAGACATCAGAGTGCCATATCACTCGGATCGACTTTACTCGATGCCGTCATGGGAAGGAAAGTAAAGAGCAGTGCGAGTAGGACAGTACGCGATTATGAGAGGTCCAGAAAGGAAAAGATGGACATTGAGTTCGCAGACGAGAATCTTGAATCTCTACAGGGACAGAGGAAGAGATTGGAGGAGGATTTCAATGCGGAGGTGGATAAGATAAGAGGAAGAATCGATCCTTTAACTGAGAATCTGGAGACGGTCTCAATATCGACCACTAAGACCAAAATCTCCATCAAGTTAGTCGCATTGGCCTGGAGCCCAGATATAAAGTCCAAGTAGTTGAGAATCATCAAGAGAAGATTCAGTGGAGTTGGGAATTGAGTACTAATCGAGGACTTCGGGCCATATTGACCCAAATAGGCAATCAAATCTCATTCAAGAAATCTCTAATCAATGGAACATGTATTGAAGGACTACGGAGAGTTGCCAGTTCGCATCTGTGATAACATCGTACTTAAAAGACTCGAGGAGAAAAGGATCTCTTCCATGGATGAACAACATGTGTGGGAGGGTCTAGTGGAAGAATGATTTCATTAAATTGAAAAAATGAATGGTTGATGGATGTGGCGGGCCCGTGGGGATTCGAACCCCAGTCTTTGGCTCCGAAGGCCAAAAGGATAATCCAGGCTACCCTACGAGCCCAGTGGTAATAGGGGAAGCGTTCATAAGACTTTGCGCGGAAAGGAGACCTCATCCCTGAAAAGCCAAATGCTGATACGCCCCTTTACCTCCCATGAAGAGGACCTCCGCATTCAGGAACATTCTCGGCGAGGGCGATGCGATAATAATGCCCGTGGTGCACGACGCCTTGTGCGCAAAGATAGCGGAAGAGGTCGGTTTCAAGGCCATTTTCACCGCCGGATACGCAAACTCTGCCTCACTGCTCGGGAAGCCTGACGTGGGACTCCTGACCATGACCGAGATGGTCGATGCCGCCAGAAGAATCGCCGGCGCGGTGGACATCCCCGTGATAGCTGATGCGGACACTGGGTACGGAAACGTCACGAACGTGGTGAGGGCTGTGAGAGAGTTCGAACGGGCTGGCGTTGCGGGTATGCTCATCGAGGACCAGGTGTCCCCCAAGAGATGCGGCCACATGTCTGGCAAGGAGGTTATCCAGCCCGATGAGATGGTGGCCAAGATCAGGGCGGCGGTCGATTCTAGGACCGACCCGGACTTGGTGATCATCGCCCGGACCGATTCGCTGTCGGTCAACGGCATTGACGACGCCCTTGAGAGAGTGAACCTCTATCGCGCAGAGGGGGCTGACATGACCTTTATAGAGGCGGTGGAGAGCGTCGAGCACATGCGGAGGGTCATAGAGGAGACGGAGGGGCCGCACATGGCGAACATGATCCCAGGAGGCAGGACCCCGATCCTATCCTCCGCCGAGCTGGCAGAATTCGGATACAGGATAATCGCTTACCCGACCGTCAACACATATGCTGTGGCAAGAGCCACCATAGATGTCTTCCAGCATCTGTTCGATAAGGGAACGTTCGAAGGGTTGGAGGACCGGCTTATGGACTTCGAAGCCTTCAACGAGATCGTAGGCCTTGATGGTATCAGACGGCTGGAGAAGCGGTACCATTCCAACGATTGACCCTTCGATGTGCCAATGGTCATGTGAGGAACTCAATATCATGTTGAGTTATTGCTATTGCTCCACTCTCAGAATTCTTGAGTAAATGTTGGCGATGTCCTCCCGGCTCACGGATTTCGGATTCCCCGGAAGGCAGCTGTTCTTCGACGCGTCCGAGATAAGGGAATCGAACTCGTCCTGGTCGATCACCACTTCCAGCTTATGGGGTATTCCAACATCGTCGGAAAGCCTGGCCACCTCCTTAACGAGGAGATGTGAGGTCTCGTGGTCCGAGTGGTCTCCATTGATTCCGAGTAAATGTGCCATTGTAGCCAGCTTGCCCTCGACGGCGTCGCAGTTGAAGCTCAGGCAGTGCGGAAGGAGGATCGAATTGGCTATTCCATGGGGCACGTTGTATCTTCCTCCCAAAGGCTCCGCCATGCCGTGAACCATTCCCAGCCCAGAGATGGAGAATGACATCCCCGCCAGGGTAGAGGCGATGCTCATGGCGCTCCTTGCCCGGAGGTTGCTGCCGTCATTGACCGCATCACGCAAATTGCTGAAGATGAGAAGTGACGCTTCCATGGCGAGGGCGTCCGACATGGCGTGCGCGCCCTTGGTGATGAACGCCTCCATGGCATGGGTCAGGGCGTCCATCCCCGTGGATGCGGTGATGTGGGAAGGAAGGGATATGGTAAGTTCAGGGTCTATCAGGGCGATCTTTGGATACATGAACCCACCTCGAGCAGTCTCCTTCACTTTATGCTCGGTGTCGGTGATGACGGCCGACCAGGTCACCTCGCTGCCTGTGCCCGCCGTTGTGGGGATGGCCACCAGGGAAAGCGGTGAGTCCCCTTTGAGCACCGCTTTGTACAGCTCTCCGATATCCTTGCCCTCCTTCATCATGGCCAACACCGCCTTGGCCGTGTCGATGGAGCTTCCTCCCCCGACCGCGATTATGGCGTCGTAATTGCACTCCCTAAGGATCCGGAGCGCCTCCCGAACGTTGTCCTCGGTGGGATTCTGCTCCACCCCGTCGTATGTCTCGTGGATGATCCCCATTGAATCCAGAGAATCGAAAACTCCCTTGAGACAACCTGCCTTCATTACCCCTTTGTCGGTGATGACCAGGGCTGAGTTCACCCCGTCATCGGAAAGCAATGAGCCGAGCCTAGTCGTGGCGCCTGGCTCGAATATTATCTTGGTAGGAACATTGAAACTGAAGGGGTTCATTCAATCACCGTGTCAGCTGAAGATATGGTAACACCTTTTTAACTCATTTGTCGAATAGTCGACACCTCGCGCGTCCGGGGAGAGATTTTTTAGCCTATGGCTCCATAAGACGAGGCGATGAAAAGGATAACCATGGGCCACGGGGCCGGAGGGGAGATGATGCAAGAGCTCATATCCAAGCACATCGCGCCCTTCCTTCCGGATATTGACGCAGAGGTCCCGCTCAGGTCCTTTGACGATTCAGCCATAATCGATGGCATGGTGTTCACAACCGACGCTCACACCGTGAAACCCCTGTTCTTTCCCGGGGGGGATATCGGATCCCTGGCGGTCTGCGGAACGATCAACGACATCTCGGTGATGGGGGCCTGTCCTGTTGCGATGTCCTGTGCCATGGTTCTCGAGGAGGGTTTGGAGATCGACACCTTGGAGAAGGTGATGCAGAGCATAGGCCAGTACTCAGAACTTTCCGGAATACCGGTTGTCACAGGCGACACGAAGGTGGTGGAGTCCGGTGCCGTTGACCAGATGATCGTGGTGACCTCGGCACTTGGAAAGGAGTGCCCTTACCTTCAGAAGAATTTCGATGTAGCTTCGCGATCACGAAAGGTGGCCAACAGATGGCTCACCGACGACAACGTGGGCGATGGGGACGCCATAATAGTCTCCGGAACCTTGGGAGATCACGGAATAGCACTGCTCTCATTCAGAGAGGGATATGGATTCGAGAGCGCGATCAAAAGTGACGTGGCACCACTGCATCGTCTCATAGCTTCGATACTTGAGCTGGGAGGCGTGACCTCCATGAAGGACATGACCCGGGGTGGAATGGCCAACACGCTCAACGAGTGGTCATCCAAGTCCAAGGTGGGAATAGAGATCGACGAGCCTCAGATCCCGATCCATCCAGCCGTGGGAAGTGCCTGCGAGCTTCTGGGCCTCGACCCGCTGACCATCGGAAACGAGGGGAAGATAGCGATAGCCTGCGTTCCCGAGATGGCCGAAGATATCGTAAAGCTGATGAGGAAATCTCCACTGGCAAAGAACGCGGCGATAATTGGCCGAGCCACCAATGAATTCGATCGCGTGGTCATGAAGACCGAGGTGGGAGGCAGAAGGATCATTGACCCGCCAGTAGGCGATCCTGTGCCCAGGATCTGCTGATCATATCAGGGTCTGGATCCAGAAGCAGATGAGGAACACTCCTCCACCAATCAGTGCCATCCTCAAACCCCGCAATACGGGATTTTTTCCCGACATACGGCCCATCAGGGCCCCAGTCACGAACAGGATGGTCAGTGCAAGAATGGAGGCTATCCATCCTCCCAGCTGAACGTTTCCCTCACCGATTATGAGAATGGGTACAAGGGTGACACCACAGGCCATGAGTGGAGCGGAGAAGTTCACTAGCGATATAACGAAGATCGAGAGCCTCGACATCCGCTGGATCTCTGTGTCCTTGAGCGAGGAGAGCATCGCGGTCTCGATCTCCTTGATCCTCCGATCCTGCTCCATGGTTTCAGCCTCGTAGACGCTGACGCCCGTAGAAATGCCAAGGGCGAAGCTCGAGGTGAGAATGGTGGCGATTACCAGGCTGTAGCTTGGATCGTGGGCGAAAGCGGAACCAATTATGACTCCCAAAATAACGAATGTGGAGTCGAAGATCGTATTGATGAAGTAGCGGCGCAGAGCGGGACCGGTTTCCGGCATGCTCATTGCTGCCTTCATCTGGGAGAATAGACCGTCATCGGCAGACAACACGAAACCCTCACTTACCCGAAGGTGGTGAGAAAAGGGCTTCCGGGCTTATGTCCATTTCGGAGTCTTCCCAAGATTGTAAAGAGGAGTGGGGCGCTCAACCAAGTCGGCCGAAATTTTAAGGAAATGTGAATTACGATTCTATGCGCTCCTTACCGGTGTCCAGTCAATTATTACCACACAATTATTATATATAAATGCGCACGATAACATCATAGAGGAATTATGGCCGCCAGACCCCAAGGTTTACCGCATTTTTACCTTGCAGGCGGCTAATGACAGGAGGGGTAAAGTGTTAGGAAAGTTTGCTAAGGTTATTAGCATACTGGTTGCGCTAACAATGGTTGTCGTTGTTTTTGCGGTTTTTGTTCCCCAATCAACCGCAGTGACAACCGATACACCAAGAATAGCGGACCCAGTAGGGATTGATATAGGTCCTTCAATCAGGGATCGTCCTGTAGATAGTACTTCCGTGAGCGAGGCGTTCTCCAACGGCCCCTTGGGAAAATATGTCTTCCAAGATTATTATGACGTCGGAGACAGGGGGATGTACTATGATTTTGATGGATCTGGCTGGCTAGAGTTCGAGAAACGTGGGGAAGGCAACCATTGTGAGGTTTGGGTAGCGACCGATTTGAATTTCGAGGATGGGGACCCTCGTAACGAGTTCACATCAAGATTGAATATCTCTGAAGGAAAAGTGAACTACATCATCCAGCAGTTCGATGAGGTTATCTTCCCAATCGAATCAGAGAACTTTGGAAGTCCAGACAACCACACCGGAGACAACAGCCTCATGGAGGACTATGGTTTCGATTACTACCAGAATGTCAACGGTGAGAAGACCATGATTATGATCTTCAACATCATAGATGAGAACTATTTCGATGCAGGATATCCATACTATGTTGTCGGGTATTACTCCCCAACCGCTGAACTCTACTACGACAGGAACATTATTCACATAGATTGCTGGGACTGGGACAACAGGACCACGGGCACCTCGCCGAGACCTTTTGTATATGAGGGTACCGTGGCGCACGAGTATCAGCATCTGCTGCACGATGATGCAGATTCCGACGAGGCTTCTTGGATAAACGAAGGATGCTCGATGTACTCGGAATTCATCTGCGGCTACATGGTCGAGTCGGAGATGTGGAACACCATGTACCGGTTCCTTTACACCCCTGATAACGGCCTTGTAGACTGGGGCGACCAGGGCGATATCAACATCTTGGCTGATTATGCCCAGACAATGATGTTCATGATGTACCTGAACGATCACTTCAACGGTTCGGAGTTCATCTCAGCACTCTTCAAGAATCCCGATAACGGAAAGGATTCGGTCACATCCACGCTCATAGAGATGGGTTATGACGATTGGACCTTCGAAGATGTGTTCTACAACTGGAGGTTGGCCAACCTCATTCATAGCGATGATCCTGGTAATGGTTGGTACAACTACACCTCCATCGATTGGGACAGCATGTACTCCATGGAGGTGTCCATGCTATGGTACTCCCCATACTATGGTGGATGGTGGATGTCCGAGTGGTGGGGAGACACCTGGACCTATGATGATTACGACACCGGCCTCGCTAATGTAGGATCCTTCGGTACCGATTATGTCTACATCGATGACCTTGAGTGGATGGACCCGCTCGGACTAAAGCTGAACTTCGAGGGATGGACCGAGGTGCCAGAGGGCTGGGAGATCGCCATGAAGCCCTTCGAGGGAGACCCGATCTGGTCCGAGGATTTCAACCATGATGGTTCCTTCCCTACGGGTTGGACAACCGACAGCGAGGGTCCTGACTACTGGCCTTGGGCAACCTACGATGAGGGCGATGGTGATTGGGCCGTGTGGTGCAGCAGCGATGCAGCAGGTTCAGGGACCGATATCACAGAGTGGTTGTACATGGCCGATACCTCGATCGACATGAGCGCGCTCGAGAATCCGTTCCTCCAAATGTACCTCGAGTACAACACCTATGACGGTGATGATTTCGCTAGAGTCGTTGCCAACGCAGGTTACGGATGGGTGGATGTGGAGACTTGGTATCCAGGCAACACAGTCTCTGGAACGGTCGTTGTCGACCTGACAGAATTCGCCGGAGAGGAATCCGTTAAGCTGGGATTCGTGTACCACGGTACCTGGGACTGGTGGATGTTCGTCGATGACCTGAAGCTTTTCGACGCCGAGCCGGATTTCGCTTGGTACTCGGGTGCAGGTGACTTGAAGGACTTCAAGCTAGTCGGAGAGGTGGATCTCAGCGACGCTAGGAACTCCACTCTTGAGTTCGACACCTACTACTACATCGAGGATTACTGGGACTTCGGCTTCGTGCAGGTCTCCACGGACTTCGGTCAGACATGGACCTCGCTGGAGAACGAGTATACGGTCTCGGATTACGATCCAAATGCTCACCCAGCGATCATAGAACAGCTGCCGGGCCTCACTGGAACCTCTGGTGAATGGATGACCATGTCATTCGACCTTTCAGCCTATGATGGCCAGGTGATTTGGATACAGTTCAGGTACATGACCGACTGGGGCTATACCGAGGAAGGTTGGTGGGTCGACAACATCATGGTCAACGGAGAGCTGCTCGATGACGCCGAGACTGTTATTGGCTTTGAACCAGACTTCCCGGCGACCGAGTGGATGGTGACCGTCTACGCACCAGCATACGGTAGCATGCCGGCCCTGATCTTCGATCTGAACCTGAATGACCAGATGGAGACCCTGCGCAGCATACACGCTCTGGCAGACAACTATCCATATGTCATTCTGATCGTCTCTCCCACGGTAGGTTTGGCAGATTGGTACCTCAACATCTACAACATCTAGACTGTTGTGAATCAAACCTCTTTCCCTTTTCCATATTTTTCTTTTCGCACTAAGTTTTAATACAATTCTCATATTCTCTGACTAAGAGGGCTCATGGTCTAGCGGTCATGAGGCATTCTGGAAGACCCAGATGACCTGGCAAACGACGCCTTTACACGGCGTAGGTCCCCGGTTCGAATCCGGGTGAGCCCACTTCCAACCACCATTGTTCTGAACTTGGAGCTTTAATAAGATTCAGTAAAAGGAGGAAGCTAGCTCGTCAATTTCAAACGACTCGGGTTGTGCAAGGCGCTCATGATGCTGAGCTGAGGGCATACCGTAGAATGCAGCAGCCCACTTATTGATGGAAAAGGAGGCTGGACATCCGGCTGGGGGAAAAGGCTATTGAGGAGATGCCTTATTACCGCCATAAGCGGTGCTCAGATGGTCATTTTCAAACCATTCAACGGCCTGATTCCTTCACTCGATCCTGACGAGAATATCTCGAAGAGGATATCCCCGCCATACGATGTGATCGACGATCACGAGCTGGATGATCTCAAGGCCAATCCCTTCAACGTAACCAGGATCACACTGAACCCCCAGGGAGGAAGGTATCTCCAAGCAGCCAAGGAGCTAAAGAACTGGATGTCCTCCAGGAAACTCGAGAAGGATGAGGATACTTGCTTCTACCTCTACAGGCAGTCATTCCTAAACGATGGAAGAAGATTGACCAGGACCGGGTTGGTCGGCGTCCTTTCATTGGAGCCCTATGACAAAGGGATGGTCATACCGCATGAGGAGACCATACCCAAGGTAAAGGAGGACCGCTTGCGACTGCTGGAAGACACAGAGACCCACTCCGAATCCATCTTCGGTCTGTACCACCACTCGGATATTCCTATCGAGGAATTGCTTTCCAGCTCGGTGAAGCTGTTCGAAACGGAGGACCACGATTCAGTGGTGCACTCTTTCCACAGGATCTCCGACCCGAAGATGATCTCCAGGATACAGTCGATGATGATGTCCAAGACCGTGCTGATCGCGGACGGCCACCACCGCTACGAGACAGCGTTGAAGTACTTCGAGGAAAACGGAGGGGAGGAGAAGAAGGGCTATGTGCTCGCAACTCTGGTCTCATCCGATGACGAGGGGATGATACTACTTCCAACTCACAGGCTCCTTTCGGACCTGGACATAGACGAAGAGGAGTTACTTGAGAGGATGAAGAATCACCTGATCGTGGAGACCATGGATGATTTCCCTTCTCTAAGGTCAAGGATGGCCAGGAAGGAGCACATGGGATTCGGGCTCATCACCAGATCTGGAGGAATGTACTACGCCTTCCTTGAGGAACTGCCAAACGACAATATACTCTGGGTCATAGACGCCTACGCCTGCCAGGAGATCATTTTCAAGAACGTTCTGGGAGACAAGATCTTCAATATCGAGTACGAGGAGAGCTGCGAGAATGCTAGGAACAAGGTCATGAACGGCAGGAGCGACCTTGCCATTCTGCTGGGCTTACCCAAGCTGGATGAGGTTTGGAAGGTTGCAGGCGAGGGCATCAAGATGCCCAAGAAGTCCACATTCTTCTATCCAAAGATCTGGTCCGGGTTCGTCTATTACTCGATGTCCAAATAATCACTTCAAGAGGTCGAGCCCACAGGTTGCTTCCAGGGCCTTCTTCATTATGATGTAGCGCTTTGGATCTTCGATGAACTTCTCCAGACACTCGTTGGAGTGGAAGTAGTATGTCTCCCCGCCGTGCTCTTGCACATAGAGGGTGTCCCGGATACTCACCTCTTCCCCGCAAACGGGGTCTATGGCGACATTCCTAACCTTGGTCACGATGACCCTTGCGCCCATCTCGGTGCAGTCCACGATCTCGTCCGCACCGGCCTTCTTGAGCTTGGCCACGTTCCTATACTCCTCCACCTTGGTTACCACATAGATGTCCGGATTGAGCATCTTGGCGGAGATGACCACGATGACGTTCATCGCGTCGGTAAGAGTGGTGACTAGCCCCTTGGCGTCGGCAATATTGGCTCTCTGCAGAACGCTGTCCTCGGAGGCATCGCCCTCGATTATAGGTATGTTGGCGTCAACGGCCACTTCGATCTTCGCCGTGTCGTTCTCGATCACTATGAACTTCTCGTTCTTCGCACGGAGCTGCGATACGGTCTGCTTCCCTACGTTGCCGTAACCCACGATGATGTAGTGTCCCTTGAGCTTCGTCTTCTTCTCTGGCAAGCCCAACTCCTCCCTTATGCCTCTGCTGACAGCCAGATCAAACACCGATTGGATGGTCCAGAGGACCGATGCTATCCCTCCGATCATCACGATGGAGGCGACCGCCCTTGAGGCGCCTGAGGTCGGTACGAGGTCACCGTATCCCACGGTGGTCATTGTCACCACGGTGAAGTAGATAGAGTCGAACACATTGGTGACGGTATCCTCAGTGATGAGGAATCCAATGGTCCCGAATATCAAGAACCCCAGGATCAACCCCAAGGAGATGAACAGCCGGTTCCTGATCTCTATCATTTCCCGCCCTCACTTATCTGACCTATAAGATTGTCCGTCCGTGATATAAATGGTTTGTCTGGAGCAATTCCTATCATCAGAAGGTTGTGATAGAAGAATATAAATGGAGCCACTGGAGGGAATTGAACCCTCGACCTACGCCTTACCAAGGCGTCGCTATACCTCTAAGCCACAGTGGCAGCGCTAACCTCGAATCGGGTTTTGATTGATAAATCTTTCTGAGAGGTGCCCAAGGTAACCTTTATGAATATCCCAGCTGTAAGGGGGAGTGCATGAAGAAGGAGATGCGGGCGTTCGATGTCCTCGCGGTGGTGAGCGAGGCTCAGTCCCTCATCGGAGGATTCGTGGACAAGATCTTCCAGTGGGATGGAGGGAACGTTCTCATTAGGGTAAACGTGAAGGGCGAGGGAAAGAAGGAGCTCTTCCTGAAAGACGGGAAGTGGTTCTACCTCGCTCCCCAGAGGCCCCAGGTCCCAGATTTTCCCGATCAGTTCGCCGTCCACCTCCGCAAGTTGATCTCAAACGCCCGCGTAGAGTCCGTCAGGCAGGTCGAGTTCGACCGAATAGTGGTCATAGACATCATGAGGGGAGAGCAGTACCAACTCGTCATCGAGCTGTTCGGTGAGGGCAATCTTCTTCTTGTGAAGGACGGAAAGATAGTGAACTGCCTGTTCTCCCGTCGCTGGAGGCACAGGGAGGTCCGTCCGGGGGCTGAGTACCTTTTCCCTCCAAATAGGTTCAATCCATTGGAAAGCGACCTCCAGTCGTTCACTTCAACCATCAAGGAATCCACATCGGATACTATCAGGACATTGGCCACAAGCGTGAATCTGGGAGGCCAATACGCGGAGGAAGTCTGCCTGAGAGCGGATGTGGACAAGGCAAGCGATGCTTCATCGCTGAGCGAAGAGCAGATCTCGACTCTTTTCAGGACTATGATGGACCTTGTTCAGCAGGTCAAAGAGTCCAGTGATCCAAGGATAGTCTTCGAGGGGGAGGACATGGTGGACGTCACCCCAGCTCCTTTGGTCCAGTACTCCGAGTCAAGGGCCGACAATCACAGTGTTTTTTCCGAAGCTCTCCACGAGTACCTGGGAGGGGAGCCAGAGCCTCTGGAGATCACCGACAAAGCCCTTCTAAAGCTCCAGAGACAGCTTGAGCACCAGAGGGAATCCATCGAAAGGAGGAAGGCGGAGGCTGAGGAGCTTTCAAACAACGCGGAGCTGCTGTACATGAATTACAAGCAGGTGGACGATCTCCTCAACCTGCTCAAGTCGATGAAGGGATCATCATGGGAAGAGATCAGGTCATTCAGTGAATCGATCGATATTGTGAGGTCCGTGGATCCTTCCAAGCACAGGGTCAGTGTTCTCCTCGAAGAGAAGAAGGTGAGCCTCGACTATGAGCTAGGCATAGACTCCAATGCCAACAAGCTCTACGACAGTGCGAAGGGACTGAGGGAAAAGGCGAGGCGTGCCGAGGAAGCTTTGCAGAACACCGAGACCAAGATAGAGAAGAGAAAGAAGGGACTGGCCAAAGTGGAAGAATCCAGGGAGGGGGCGAACCCCACCAAGCAGTTCTGGTTCGAGAGGTACAAGTGGTTCCTCACCTCGTCCGAGAAACTGGTCATCGCCGGAAGAGATGCAAGAACCAACGACCAGGTGGTCAAGAAGCACCTGAAGCCTGAGGACAGGTATGCCCACGCCGACGTGCACGGTGCTCCGAGCGTGGTCTTCAAGGAGGGTTCCGAAGCCCAGGAAGAGGAGTTGAGGGAGGTCTGCATCTTCGCCCTCGCCCACTCCAAGGCCTGGAACGCTGGAGTGAAGGAAGGAAGCGCTTACTGGGTGCTTCCTGACCAGGTTAGCAAGGCTCCCATGGCAGGGGAGTTCGTTCCTCGTGGAGGTTTCATCATCAGGGGAAAGAGGAACTACTTCCACCACATCGTGATGGAAATGGCCGTCGGGGAGATCTCATACCAGGGGGAGAGAAAGATCATGGGCGCCCCCAAGGAGACCATGGAGTCGATGTCCGAGAGGTATGTGATCGTCGCCCCGGGCAAGACTGAACGAAGCAGGATCTCTTCGAAATTGGCCAAGAGGTTCGAGGTTCCGGAGGAGGAGATCTCCAGGATCCTGCCTCCAGGCAACCTTGAGATCGTCGGCTCAAAGGGAATCCCGCTCGAAGAATAAAGTAGTGCCCGAGCCGGAATTCGAATCCGGGTCGGGAGGTCCGCAGCCTCCTAGGATATCCAAGCTACCCCACTCGGGCCTGAGTCTCCCCATATTCATAACTCCCTTTAATTCGTTTCGTTCAATAGGTGGTTATCATATCCAATTTGCCCTGTTTTCTCGCCCGATAGTCAGCGTACCTGAAAATCATCATGGAGACCACTAGGAATAGCGCTGCCGACACCAGGAGGAGGAGCACCAGCTCGATATTGGAGAAGGTAGAGAGCCCGCTGATGCTCTCGATGCCGATGTCAGGCACCAAGGATCGGCGCAGTATCTCGAGCCAGTAGGTCACCGGGATTGCCAGACTCACCGCCTGGACCTGCATCGGCAGGATGGTTATGGGAAAGATCACCCCGCAGAACAGGTAGAAAACACCAGCTATCGCCTCGTTGATACCCCCGCTGTGCTTGGCGGTCAGCATGGACACGCCGGCCAAGGCGACGCCCAGGGCGCATATCATGATCAGCCCGATGACCATCGCGATAAGCAGGAAGGGCCAATCGATCTTCAGAATGTCGATGGGGACATTGAGTGCGACCACCCCGAACAACAGGGTGACGAAGACCGCCGCGGAGGTGATTATGATCTTGCTGAGTGCCCTTCCAACCACATACATGTAGAAGCTCATGGGCGCCATGTAGATGTTCCTGAGGGTCTGGAAGTGCTCTCTGTCCTCGTGAAGAACCCATGTGAGCCCGAAGAGCACCTGGGCTACGAAGAGATAAAGGGCGTTGCCGATGAACATGAACGAGAAGAAGACTGGATCGCTTGCCACGTCCCCTAGTATGATGAGGTACATGAAGATCAGGATCAGGACCGCGGCGATGGGTTTGACCAGGGAATAGATTATGAAGAGCAGGGGACTGGTCCAGTTGGACTCGACCTGCCAGCCTAGCCATGTCGCGTACTTCAGCGTGCGAAGGTGGTCCCTCAGAGCCATCGTGTCAGCAGCCTCCCTTCCCTCTTGCCAAGGTACTCCATATACTCCAGCAAGTATCTGGCCAGCACGAAGAATATCACGGCAATGACCAGTAGTATCATTATCTCGACACTTACCGGCAGAAGGCCATCGGACAGCTCGGGTCCGAACAGCAGCTGCCGCATGGCATCGAGGCCCAGCGTGATTGGAATTATTGAAGCGGCGAGGCCGACCCAGAAACCCAGCTCCTTTACGGGAAAATAGAATCCAGATACCAGGTAGATGGGCTCCTGTGCCAGCATCGAAAGCCTCCAGGCATTTCTGCCGAATAGAAGGTACAGCGAAGAGAACAGCATCCCCATCCCGTAGAGCGCCAGAAGGGTAATGAGGAACACCACGATGAGCGCGCCGGGATTGGTGAGGTTGACTTGGATATCGAACACCACGAATCCCAACACGAAAGTGGACACAGCTCTGAGCGTGGTCGAGAACATCCCACCCAGAGCCATCCCCGCCAATACCGACATTCGGGACATGGGCGAGATCAGGTAGAGCTGGAGATTGCCCACCTCCCTCTCCCAGTAGAACTGGGCCGCCATGCCCCACAGCACGTTGAGCCAGTATGCTATCATGGCGCCTCCAAGAACCACGAAACCTGTGAAAACCTCCGGGGCGCCCATGGCCCTGTAGTAGAAGACGAAGGCCATGATGCTCAGCAATGGAAGGACTATGTCACCTATCAACCACGATGGCTCCCTAAGGGAGCCTATTACCCTTGGGTAAGCCCTTGCCGCCATGGCGCGAATGTTGAGCGCCAGCTCTATTCCAGACCCCTCCCAACTAAGTTGATGAACACGTCCTCGAGCGTCGACTCCCTCTTGCTCATCGAGAGTATCTTCGCCCCCCTGCCAACTATCATGGACACTATTTCGGAGATCGAGGCCTCTTCCTCCACCTGCACCCTCAGCTTAAGGCCTTGTTCCAGTGGCTCCAATGCCATGCCCCTGACACCAGGAATGGCCCCTATCTCTTCCGCTCCCTCAAGTGCGGATGTCTCGATCTCATAGGATGTCACCCGGTCCAGAGACCTCTTCAGGTTGGAAGGGGTGTCACAGGCCAGTATCCTTCCCCTATCGATGATGGCCACCCTGTCGCACAGCTCCTCAGCCTCCGCCATGTAGTGAGTCGTTAGCAGCACCGTCCTGCGATCTCCGGAGGAGACCCAGTCAATCACGAATGATCGGATCGCGCGGCTGGAGTTGACATCAAGCCCCAGTGTTGGCTCGTCCAAGAAGATGAGCCTTGGGTCGGTCACGAACCCCCGGATCACGTTCATCTTCTGCTTCTCCCCGGTGGACAGCGTCCTGACCTTCGAATCGGCAAACTCGGTCAGTCCAAATCGAGCCAAAAGATCATCGATCCGGGTCCTTGCCTCCTTGCCGGGGATTCCGTAGAACTGTGAGAACATCCAGAGGTTCTCCCTGACCGTGAGCAGACCGTAACCGGAGAACTCGCCCCCCGCTACCATGTTGATAAGGGGGCGGATGCTCTGCGCCTGCCGTTCAACATCGTAACCCAGAACCTCGGCGCTTCCAGAGGATGGGAGCAGAAGTGTGGCCAGTATCTTAATGAGAGTAGTCTTTCCGGCCCCGTTGGGTCCTAGGAGACCGAAGAGTTCTCCATCCTTAATGTGGAGATCCACGTCATCCAGAGCAACGGTTTCCCTCTTGCCTCTGTTTGTCTTGAAAACCCTAGTTAGCCCCTCGACCCTAACAGCATCCATCATTCTGGGGAAAAGAGTCGATGGGGAAAAATCTATCGAATCATGCTTCAAACTGGTGCCAATACCTGGTAATATACCCAGCTATGCGGTTCTTCATGGTGGTCGAATGAACGTCGGTCAGCTTCTCGACCATGAGCTTATTGTTCTCGAAGTCACCACTGAAGACTCCTGGGTACTTCTCCACCAGATCGATGGCCACCCTCTTGATGTAAGTGGGTCTAATATTTCCCATGTTCCACACCGAGTGGGAAGTGGTTAAGGACTTGCTGTATTTATAGCTTGCTCAGCTCGTCCTTCCTTGGCTTCCCGCAGGTCATCTTGCCCTCGGGGCATGGTCCACGCACGCAGGGCGGTCCCGCCCTCCTGAAAATGACCGGGCAGACCTTGCGAACCGCCTCGAGCATCCGATCCGCCACCTCCCGTATCTCCCACTGCGCCCGGTTGCAGCACCTAAGCGAGAAGAAATGCCAGAGCTCCCTGGCGTTCATGGTAACGGTGATATTGGTGGTGCACGCATTCGGAAGTACATACCTAGCATCCTCGACCGGTACCTTCTCCGATAGCTCCCTGTAGGTGTCCCACACCTCTCTCATCAGAATCTCGAAACGCTGGGCGGCCTCATCATCCTCCCTGATCTTGGGAGGCATGACAAATTCGGCCTTGTCCATGGAGACATAGCGCTGGCTCTGCTGCGAGTAAGAAGCCACCCGATGTCTGACCAGCTGATGGGTCAACACCCTTGATATTCCCTCGAGAGAAAAGGTGTAGGAAGCGTGCTCTATCACCGAGTGATGGCCTGAGGACAGTACGCTCTCCAGCCTGCGCTCGGCAGTCTCCCCGTCCATGGAGTCTATAAGCTCCCCGCTGGTCGACCTCGAGTAACAGGAATGGGCAGCGGCGGAGCACAGGAGCTCCGCGTCCTCGGTGTACCTCAGCAGCCTAACATTCATCTTCGCACCACACCTGAATCTGCGAGCCCGGACAAAAAGGATTGGTCTCACTCTTCGAATTGTGTGGTGAAGGTGAAGGTGACCTCTCC
>JAAEEP010000019.1 GCA_013415695.1 Methanomassiliicoccales archaeon
TCATTCCAATTCAATAGATTCCTGGACCTTCTTCGCGGGTTGGCTCCTCTTCTTGATCTTAGCCAGCTCCGGCTCGAAGGTTATGACCGACGTCAATGAGACCCTGTCGGTGAACCTCTGTCTTGGATCCCCATCCATGGCAAGACCTACCAGCGTGTCAACGGGCAGGAAAGCATACCAGAACAGCTTTGGAACGCTTCTTATGAATCCCTGTCTGAGAAGCCTCTGGTCCACCATCGACACCACCTTCAGGTGCATCAGGTGCTTACCAAGCGTCTTTCCGTACTTGCCCTCCAGGATACCAGCGTAGACAAACCATGCCACTCCCGTCGCGATGCCGGCAATGATGTCCTGGTTCATCGGTGTCACGAATATCAAGGCTATCCTGATTGGTATGAAGATTATTGCGGCATCTATCAGCATGGCCGCTATCCTTCGCAGCCAGTGAATTTGAAGAGCTTTGCTGCTCTCAAGAATAGCATACCCTGTGGTCATCCCATCCACCTGAACCACCATCTGGAGGACTGGATAATAAGCTTTTCTCCACCGGAGCAAATTCTTGTGCCACTCAGTTCGCCCGTCTATCATCACGGGTCAGCATTGGATTCAGATCATCATCGTGGCAAATCTCAATCAAAGCCAATGGAGTTAAAGTTATCGCATCCGCCCCCTTGATCATCCAGTCTCATCGGAAGAAAGAAAATGACGAATGGCCATATTGATTGCAAATGGCCGTTCCCAAGTTATTCGTCTACGATGAGAAGCAGTGCGATCCGAAGAAGTGCACTGCCAGGAAGATGCTGAGGTTCGGGTTGGCCAACGAACTCGGCTCTCTCAAGAAGATACCCCATGGGGCGATAGTGCTCAACCCCTTTGCCAAGAGGGCGATCTCCAGTGAAGATGCAGAGAGGGCGGTTCTGCACGGGATCGTGGTGATGGACCTCTCCTGGAACAACATAGAGGAGTTCCCCAAGATAAGGAAGGACGTCGCCCAAAGGGCTCTTCCCCTGCTCTTCGCCGCCAACCCCGTCAACTGGGGAAAGCCGCAGAGGCTCACTAGTGCGGAGGCCTTGGGCGCCGCCCTCTACATAATGGGCTTCAGGCAGGAAGCCAAGGGGATCTTCGAGAAGTTCTCCTGGGGCGAGCAATTCCTTATCCTCAACAAGGAACCTCTGGAAAGGTACGCTCAAGCCGAGACCAGCCTCGGGGTGGTGGCCATCCAGGAGGACTATCTCTAATCCTACCCACTCCCCCAGACTTATAATCAGCATACATGTATTGGTAAGACATCAGGTTTTTTACCAATCAGATTTAATCAAATGAAGCGATACCTAATTCCTACACGTAAGGGAGAGAAGAAATTGCCCAACGAATACTCCAAAGAGGACCTCATCTCCAGATGGGAGGAGTTCTTCGAGGCCACCCATTATCGTCTCAAGGTCATAGAGGTCTCGACACTGTTCCCCGAACTGAGAAGCGTCTATGTCAGGTACTCCGATCTCGACGCTTTCGATCCCGACATGGCCGACTTCGTACTGCAGCACCCGAACATCGGGATATGGACGGGAGAGCAGGCAATATGCAAGGCCTCACCCCCGAGCCGGGATGGTGCATTGATTCACCTTAGATTGATCGATCTTCCTCGTGACTGCAGGGTGGAGATCAGGGACCTCAGGAGCAAGCACATGGGCAAGCTCATCTCAATCGAAGGATTGGTGAGAAAGGCCACCGAGGTTCGTCCCAAGATCGTGGACGCGCTCTTCGAGTGCCTGCGCTGCCACGCCATCATCAAGGAACCCCAGGAGGGCATGTTCTTCAAGGAGCCTCTGGAGTGCTACGAAGCCCAGGGCGGCTGCGGCAAGTCCTCCAGCTCCACGAAATTCAAGCTTCTGACGGAGGAGTCCACCTTTGTTGACACCCAGAAGATCGAGATACAGGAGAGCCCAGAGGGTTTGCGAGGGGGAGCGCAGCCCGAGAGGCTGGTGGGCTTCATGGAGGATGATATTGCCGGAGATGTATCACCTGGAGACAGGGTCATCCTCAACGGCAGCCTCAGATCGGTTCAGAAGGGCACAGTCAGCAAGTCCACATTGTTCGACATCCATCTGGACGTGATCTCCATGGAGTTCGAAGAGCACGAGTATGAAGAGGTCGCCATCAGTGAGGAGGATGAGGAACGGATCAAGGAGGAGGCAGCCGACCCCAACGTCTTCAAGAAAATCGTGGCCTCGATCTCTCCCACCATCTACGGATACGACATCGAGAAGGAATCCATCGCACTCCAGCTCTTCGGCGGGGTACCCAAGGAACTTGATGACGGCACGAGGATAAGAGGTGACATCCACATCCTCCTCGTTGGAGATCCGGGTGTGGCAAAATGCGTTTCTGGAGATTCCAGGGTCACTTTGGCAGACGGTCAAAGAGCGAGAATCAAAGAATTGGTGGATTTCGCCATCGAGAATGGCGAAGTAGGAACCACCGATGATGGTTTCTATGCGAATACAGACCTTGAGGTAATCTCTCTAGGAAAGGACGGCAAGCTCACGAAGGCAAGGGCAAACCTCGTCTGGAAGAGGACCGCACCATCAAAGATGCTGAGATTCCGGACGTTTTCAGGAAAGGAGCTGATTGTGACCCCAACGCATCCATTCTTCGTCTGGAAGGGCGGGATCAGACCCAAGCCCGCGAAAGAACTGAGAGAAGGAGAGTTCATCGCCACGCCCAGATCATTGGACATACCCGGAGAGATGCAAGATCCATCAGAAATAGAATATCGAAAATCCCGATCATACAACGCCACTCGATTGAACATGTCCTCAACCGAGGCTGTTGATTTCTGGAGATTAATCGGATTGATGATTGGAGACGGTCATGTTCAAATAAGGGAGAATGGAACAGCCAACGCCTTCTTCACCAACAACGACCGATCCCTTCTCGATGAGGTATATGGTCTTACCAAGAAGATGGGTATGAAACCCTCGATTCGGAAACCCCATGCGGGAAAGAATGCGTTTGAGGTCGTTATCAGCGGAATTGAATTCTGCACCTTACTTTCAAATATGGGTTTGGATAGGCCGTCCCCTGAGAGGCGAATGCCTGACCTCCTTTTCAGATGTAGCCACGAGGAAATCGCATCGGCCATTTCGGGTTTCTTCGATGCGGAAGGCTCGGTGAGAAAGGGCACCAGAATGATCTCTATTCCCTCTTCATCCATTGAGTTGTTGAAGGATATCCAGCATCTTCTACTTCGATTGGGTATTCAATCGAGGAGAAAGAGGTTCTTCAACAGTTACATGGAACGACACTATTACCGTCTCTTGGTCAGCGGTAGGGAAGTCGAGAAGTTCAAAGAGAAGATACCCTTTAGAAGTCCGGATAAGAAGCACAGATTGAGTGAAATCGTTTCCAAAGGGCTGGAACTCAACACCAATCTCGACTTCATCCCCAATACCGCAATAGACCTAGAACGAACAAGAAGGGCTCTGAAGATGTACCAGAGCGATTATCCAGTTCCCCGGCCCACCATGGCACATTATTTGAGCGGTAACAGGAACCCATCGGTCGATGCATTTTCTAGAATTGTCAATGGATTAGAGCTGAGGTATCAACAGATCGAATCGATTGAAAATAGGCTCCATCAGGGAGCCATTTCTTGGGATGAGGCTGCAGCGATCAGGGGATCATTACATATGAGTCAAGAAGCCCTAGCAGAATCCTTTGGAATGAGCCAGAGCGGGGTCTCATATCTCGAGAGGAATTGTCCAAATAGTGAGATCAGCATGCAGGCTGCCCAAGGGTTTACCTCTCTGACCTCTGAGGTTCTCAGCGATCAAAATAGAAGCGATATAGAGAAGATCAAGAAACTTGCAGAATCAGACGTATTCTGGGATCTGGTCGAGAGTATTGAGGAAATCAAATACGAAGATCCATATGTCTACGATCTCCAAGTCCCAGAACATCATAATTTCATAGCCGAGGATATCATCGTTCATAACTCTCAATTGCTTCGCTACATGTCCACCCTTGCTCCCCGTGGCATCTACGCCTCAGGAAAGAGTTCGTCCGCGGCCGGTCTTTGTGTTTCGCCCCTCACTCATATACTCGTTGACGGAGAGGATGTCCACATCGAGGAATTCGTTGAGGAGAGGATGCGGTTTCCCGAAGAGTATCGAGAGGGCATAGAGCGGATGATGATCAACGGTCCGAGGGTAGCCTGCGTCAACGGAAGCGGGGAAGTGGTACACGAAGAGGTGGAGGCCATTTGGCGGATTAACACCCCTTCGTTTCTTGTGGAACTCGAGACATCTGAAAAGCGATGGCTCAGGTGCACTGCCGAGACCAAGGTGTGGTCCCGCAGGTCCGGAGAGGAGGGATGGCGACAGGCCAACGAGCTCGATGATGGAGACGAGCTGCTTTGGAGGGGCTACAAGGGCGATCAAGAGCCAAGATGGCTTCCCATAGTCAAGATAATGCGCTACGAGGACGACCTCCCAAGATATGTGTACGACCTGACCGTCAGGAACACCCATGCCTTCCTGGGCAATGGCTTCCTGGTGCACAATACCGCGGCGGCTGTGAAGGACGATTTTGGAGAGGGCAGGTGGACCCTGGAGGCTGGCGCACTGGTACTGGCGGACAAGGGAGTGGCATGCGTGGATGAACTGGACAAGATGACCGATCAGGACAGGAGCTCGATGCACGAGGCCATGGAATCACAGACGATCTCGGTGGCAAAGGCGGGAATCACTGCCACCCTCCAGTGTCGGTGCTCCATACTGGGTGCGGCCAACCCCAAGTACGGGAGATTCGAGGAGCACCAGTACATAGCAGATCAGATCAATCTCCCCCCCGCCCTGATGTCCAGATTTGACCTGATATTCGCCATGACCGACAAGCCCGATGCCAAGAGGGACTCGCAAATAACCAATCACATATTGAAGGCGCACTGGAGAGGGCAGATCCGGAAGTACTCGGACACCGATCTGGAGGATATGCCTGGAGTTCCTGTCAGCAAGATCATGGAGGAGACCCAGGAGCTCTGTCCAGCATGGTCGGTGGACTTCTTCAGAAAGTATGTTGCCCATTCCAAGCGCATCTATCCTGTGTTCACTGAGGAGGCCATTAAGATCATCCATGATTACTATATGGAGATTAGGAAGGGGGGCGAGGACCATGGATCTGTTCCAATAACCGCTAGGCAGCTCGAGGCCTTCGTCCGAATATCAGAAGCCAGCGCTCGCGCGAGGCTTAGCGACACCGTATCCATAGAGGATGCCAGGCGGGCGGTAAGAATCGTCGAGTACTATCTTAAGAAGATTGCCGGTCAGGAAGGGCAGATCGACATCGATATTATCGCTACGGGCACCTCACGCTCTCAGCGGGATCAGATCAGCGTTCTGAGGAAGTTGATCTCGGAGCGTTCAGAGGGATCAAAGGGAGTGAGCGTCGAAGTACTGCTCCAGGCGGCCGAGAGCGAGGGAATCGAGGAGGACAAGATGAGGCGGCTGCTCAAGAAGCTCAGCGAGGCGGGCGAGATCTACCAGCCCCATGCTGGGTATTACAGGCTGGCAATGGAGGGATGATCACGATCACTGTACGGATCCACAGGGCGGGCGGAGACATACTGGTAGCGGCATGCGACAGGGAACTCCTGGGCAATGTTCTGAGAGAGGGAGAGCTCAAGCTGGAGGTGAGACCTGCGTTCTACGAAGGGGAGGACGCCAGCGAGGAGCTTCTTCTGAACCGGCTGAACAATGCCACCATGGCGAATCTCGTAGGCGAAAGGACGGTGGCTTTGGCGATCAAGCACAAGTTCATTGATGAGGACTGCATTCTGTACATTGGCGGGGTACCTCACGCCCAGCTGGTGAAGATGTAAGATGTTCTGCGTCGAGTGTGGTAAAGAGGGCGCCACCTACGAGTCGCTTTGCGCCCAGTGTTTCTTGTCACGGAATAGGTTCACCGAGATAAACGAGTACATTGACCTGACAAGGTGCGCTCATTGCCATGAATTCATCATCAACGGGAAGTGGAGATCGTTCGGGTCTGTCGAGGATGCGGCGGCGGACATCGCGACTCGATCGGTCAAGGTTCGCAGCGGGTCAAAAATCAAATCAGTCGAGGTGGCAGTCACTCCGCTGGATCGCAGCAACTTCGAGGTCTCGATCGAGATGATTTTGCAGATGGAGGACCTCGTCAAGACCGAGCATCTGGTGACAACCGTCAGGGTGAAAGGAGCCTCCTGCCCCAAGTGCAGCAAGATCAAAGGCTCCTACTTCGAGTCCATACTCCAGGTGAGATCCCGCGACCGGTCTCTGGATCGTGGGGACAAGGAGCTGATCCTGGAGCAGATAGAGGACATGGTGGAGAGGGCGGCATCGGAGAACAGGGAGCTGTTCATCTCAAAGCTTGAAGAGCTTCACGGCGGCTTCGACGTCTACCTGTCTTCCAACAACCTCGGCCGAATGATATCCAAGGAGCTTGCAGCGGCTTATGGAGCGGAGACCAAGGAATCATCATCCTTGTTAGGCAAGAAGGACGGGAAGGACGTGTACAGGATAACCTTCCTGGTGCGCCTTCCTGCATACCAGCTGCACGACATCATTTCATTGGATGGAAAACTGCACCTAGTGGAGGGCATCTCCTCCACCAACACGCGGCTCAGGAAACTTTCAGATCACCAGCATGTTACCATGCAGAATCACGATCTCGAGAATGTCCGGGTAAAGGGAACGGAATCGGACATCATGGAGGCGGTGATCGTTTCCGAGAGCGCTGACGAGATCCAGGTCATGCATCCAGTAACCTACGGGACAGTGGAGCTGAGAAAGCCAGAGAGTTTCCAAACGAAAGGGGACGCAGTCAAGGTGTTCTCATACGAAGCAGAGCTCTTCCTCGTACCTTATTGATACTTTTCTTGAACCACAGGACCATCAAGATTCTAGTTCACCCCTCTCCTCCAAAGCCTTCATGATGAATGGCTTGTAGTTCCTGCTGCAGCATCTACCGGCCGGATTCGTGATCTTGCAGAAACCTCCTCCTCCGATGCTAGTGGCCTCTTTCACTTCTTCAAAGGTGCTCGCCCCATTCGCTATCGCCCGGAGGACATCCTCTTCGGTCACCTGTTTGCAGTAACACAGAGGCTTCGGCTCCGAATCGCACTTGAAGGTGACCCGGGTCTTGACATCTTCCGTTCTGAAAATCCTAGAATGGGATTCGGTGAAGTACACCACTTCGCATCCAGGTGCCTCACATAGGAAGTACTGCTCCTCTCCCAGGGGCCAGGTCGTCTCCTTTGCGTGGTTTGCGACCACGATCTTCTCGACTTCCAGTCCGCTTTCCTTGCAATCCGGACAGATCGCCATGACACCGAATCAAGGTGTTGGATTAAATTGAGTTCGGTCATTCAAGGACGAACTCGTCCCTCGATTCCTCGATCATCTCCAGGAGTCGCGTTGCCGCCTTCCCGACCTCGTCCGGGTCATCGCCCTTGATGATGATCCGGTTGCCCTCTTCCAACCAGTTCTCTGTGGGAAGGGAAGCTATCCTCACCCTGAAGTTGCGGACGATCTCTTGGAACAAGGGTGCCATGGTGGATTCCCCCCGCTTCCCCCGGATTTCCTTCTCGTATACCTCCTCCCCTTCGATTAGAGGGAGGATGTACTCTTCGAACATGGGGAGCATCTCCTTTGGAAATCCTGGAAGGCAGAATATCCTCATCTCACCCTTTGTAGCGTCGATGCCAGCCGCCGCTCCGGTGATGTTCCTGAGCGCCGTTGCGCTCTCAGGAATCATGGCCATGAGCGCGTTCTCATCCGTCATGACTGGCTTGGCACCATACATCTTCTTGACAGCCTCGATGAACCACTCCACCGCGTCGTCCCTCAGCTCCAGCTTCGTTCCGAGGAAATCTGCCACTACATGCCTTGTGATGTCGTCCAGGGTGGGCCCCAGGCCGCCAGTGATGATCAGGATGTCCACTCCAGCCTCCTCCGACGATCCAAGGAGCCGTATTATGTCATCGTAGTTGTCCCTGACCACGGTGACCTGGTTCAGGTTCGCCCCCTTCCCTCGTACCATCTCGATGAGTGCTTTAGGATAGGGATCTATCTCTCCAGTAAGAAGCTCGTCACCGATGTGGATGATCTCGATCTTCATCCGATCACCTCAGGCGGACATCTCTCTCCTTTTAAAGAAGAAGAGTGCTATGGCGATTGCCACCGCAGCGTATATCAAGGCAACGATCGCTGCGAGAACTGGATCCGGGTAGTACATTCCAATCTCGATCACCGGTTCCGCAGGCGGGGGCGGGTACACCTGTATGAAGTCAGTTGGATAAGGAGTCTGCATCACGTATCCGATCGCTCCTGCCATGAAACTCAGTGAGAAATTAGGCTTGACCAAAGCGACGCTGCATACCGAATCAACGATCGGCATTATCAGGAATAAGAACGCGAATGTGAACACCAGAGCTCCCGTCCCTCCCTTCATGAACGAACTTATGAGATAACCTATTGCACTAGCTCCAATAGCGAAGAGTAATGCCAGGCCCAGCGAATTCAGAGTGAGTTCTGACACGCTTCCGGTTATGGCAAGGCAAGCGATTGAGACGATCAGGTAATATAGAATGACGACAGCGAACGTTATCGCCACCGTAGCGGCGAACTTACCGAAGAAGAGCGTCTCCCGCTTGACGGGGTTTGGGAATATGAGGTATCCAGTCCTGTTCTGAAACTCCGATACCAGAGAGTCGCCCGCGAAGAGCGTGGCGCATATCACCAGCAATATCCAGGTAAATGAGTAGAATTCTCCAGCAAAACCGGCCGGATCAGAGTTGTAATCATTGCCGGTAAGGGGAGGGATCGCCAGGAATAGAACTATTATGATGATCTCCAAAGCCACGATCCCGTACAGACGCTTGCTCCTCATGTGCTTGAGGAGCTCGTACTTTCCAACGAGATATATCTGGTTGATGTCGGATGGCGGCGTGATTTCTCTTGCGTACTCCATGATATCACCTCGACTCCTTGATCAGGTTCATGTATAGCGTCTCCAGGGCCAACTTCTCCTCCTTGAACTGGGACACCTTCACCTCGAGCTTCATGATATTCTCAAGGAGCGCTGCCTGATCATATGGATCGCCGTTGAATTCCACCAACATCATCTCATCGGTCGGACGGAGAACATTACCAACGCCATTCATGCGAGAGACCGCCTCCACCACGCTTCCGCTCACCGGTTCCAAGGTAAAGATTTGGATCCGCCTGGTCTGTGTCATGTTGGTAAGGTCTTCCACCGATCCGTGGGCGAGCATCTTTCCGTGGTCGATCAAGGCCACGTAATCGCAGATCTCCTGGACTTCGTTCAGCAGGTGGGACGACATGAAGATGGTGTAGTCGCCCTTCTTCAGCTCCTTCAGGATGTCCCTGACCTCTACCATTCCCCGGGGATCAAGGCCGCTGGTAGGCTCATCGAGGATCAGAACGCTGGGCTCGTGAAGCAGTGCCTGTGCGATGGCCAACCGCTGCTTCATTCCTTTCGAGAACTCCCCGATACGCTTGTCGACGACCTCTGATAGCTTCACTGTTTCCAGGAGCTCGTACGATTTAGACTTGATCGCTTCTTTTGTCATGCCCCTCAGGCTTCCCAGGAACTCCAAGGTCTCCCTGGGGGTCAGGTATGGATAGAACTCCGGTGTCTCAACAACAGCTCCCACGCATGAGAGCGCCTCTTTGGGCGACTTGACCACATCTGTACCGTTGAGGAAGGCTTGACCGTTTGTAGCCTTCAGGAGATTCGTAAGGATCTTGATGGTGGTGGTCTTCCCCGCTCCGTTGGGACCGAGAAAACCGAGGAAACTGTTCCTTTGCACCTTAAGATCGAGGGAGTCCACTGCTCTGAAACCGTTGAAATCCTTTACCAATCCCTCGATCACTATGGGATCTTGCATTTCCCGTCCTCCTTCATTAATATCGGACTTCATGAGTGAGTGCCCCTTATAATATTTGTGAACAATATGTGGAACGCAACCCAATGACCTGCGTAAAGTGGGCGCTCAATGGAGGAGTCAGATGTCAAGTAAACAACTGATACCGGTCCGCGTACTGCCTTTCGAGCTGGTCGAAAGGACTGTGGTGAACATTCTAAGAATGGCCGTGACCTCTCTCCCAAGAGATGTGATGGAGGCTTTGGAGGAATCTTTGGAGAGTGAAACATCTTCAGTGGCTAGGGCCCAGTTGGAGGCCATTCTTGAGAACATCCGGCTAGCAGAGGATAGCGGGACCCCCATGTGCCAGGACACCGGAATCCCGCTTTTCTTCCTCAGAGGGCACTATGAGGATGGCATTGAGGAGGCGATCAGGAACGGTGTGGAGATGGCCACCAAGGAGATTCCACTCAGACCGAATGCCGTGCACCCGATCACCAGGGAGAACTCGGGCACGAACATTGGGAAGGAGATACCTCACGTGGTCTGGAGCCCTTCTATGGAGGAAATGATCGAGATCACGGTCATGCCCAAAGGTGCCGGATCGGAGAACATGAGCCGGTTGGCAATGCTCAGACCCTCTGATGGAATATCGGGTATCAAGAAGTTCGTCCTCGACTCTGTGGTGGAAGCAGGTGGAAAGCCCTGTCCACCCACCATCGTTGGCGTGGGTATAGGAGGTTCCTCGGACATCGCACCCCAGCTGGCCAAGAGGGCTCTGATGCGTCCGCTTGATGTTGAGCATCCAGACCCAATGCTGGCCGAGCTGGAGCACGAACTCAAGGAAGCCCTCAACGCCACCGGCATTGGTCCCATGGGTCTTGGAGGCAGGACAACGGTCCTTGGCGTGAGGATCGAATCAGCTCACTGTCACACCGCCAGTCTTCCTGTGGCTGTATGTTTGCAATGCTGGGCTGGCCGCAGGGCATGTGCCAGGATATACCCGGATGGAATGGTCAGTTACTCGAGGGAGGGGTTCGATTGAATCTTGACCTTCCATCGAGCACCGAGGTCGTCAGGTCCCTTCGCTGCGGTGACCTCATCACCCTTTCTGGCGTAATACACACGGGCAGGGATGAGATGCATATTAGGGCATTGGAGTATCTGGATGATGGGAAGCCGCTGCCGGTTGATCTTCAGGGTGGTGCGGTGTTCCACTGCGGACCGATAATGGTCAAGGACCAGGATGAATGGAAGCTCGTAGCGGCGGGACCGACAACAAGTGCCAGGATGAATTCCCTCGAGCCCAGATTCATCGAGGCATTCAAGCCCGCCATCATAATAGGAAAGGGGGGAATGTCCCTTCCTACTGTCAAGGCCATGAACGAGAACGGCTGCGTCTATCTCGCGCTCACCGGAGGGGCGGCCGTGCTTGCCGCAAGAGGTATCAAGAATGTCATTGGAGTCGAGTGGTTGGACCTAGGCATGCCAGAGGCCCTGTGGATACTGGAAGCGGATCATTTCGGTCCCCTCACGGTTGCGATAGACGCCCATGGCAACTCTATTTACGAGGACGTGAGATCGAGCGTCAAGAATAATCTTCCGGGCATCGTGAAATCCCTGCGTATCGAATGATCTACTCCCTCTCCTCCTCTTCGATTTCCTCTCTCTCAAGAAGATCGGGCCTCTTCTCGACCTTCAACCTTATGAAGAGGGCGAATACCAGTGTGATGAGCGCCAGCATGAGGCCCACCACCATCAGTGAGTGAGGCAGGTCGAACCCGGGTATGAATCCCCCGCTGGTGCCGGCCTCCTTTTCCAGGCTGACATCCAGGTTCGTGGGGACCGTTGCGCCAAGGGTAACCTGGAATTCCTGACTTATGAAATCCTCTTTGGAGAAGATCACTGTGTAGGCTCCCACAGGAATATCTGTGATGGTGTAATTGCCAACGGAATCGGTGACTGCCGTGATGGAGAAGTCATTGGACACCACCTGGACCTGGACACCGGAGAGTCCCCTGGTACCGAACATTACCTTCCCGTAGATGGTGGCCGGTTCCGCGGTGAGATTGAAGTCAACCTCTGTTGTCTGACCCCTGACCACCACTATAGGTATGTCGGAGTAATTGGTCAAGTAACCCTCCTTCTCTGCCCTTGCCACGTACGAACCCGGTTGGATATCGATGATCTCGTATTGGCCCAAAGGTATGGTCGTATTTGCGGAGTAGTTGTACTCGGCGTTGACCAAGTACACCGTGGCATCCGCTATGGGCACCGTACCATTGGTAACAAACCCAGTGACTGTGCCGAGGAGCTCGCTAAGTGTGAAATCAAGACCCGTGAGATTCTCGCTAACGTTCAGCATCTGGTAAGTGGTGTTAGCCGAATAGTTAGTCCTGACCGCTGAAATGTTATATGAACCGACCGGCAGGGAGATGTTGTACGTCCCGTTCGACTCGGTCGTTGCATAGTACCGCAAGCCCGTGGTGGTGTTCTCCGCGGTGATGTTGACACCGGCGAATGGTTCCCCATTATCATCGACAACGGTGCCAGATACCCACATGTCATCTGGCCAGGCTGCTTCACCAGTCTCCGCTATTCCGATGAAGAGAAGGCCAACAACGATTAACGTGACAGCGACCCCGGTTCTCATAGCACTCGCTCTATATCCATATCAGGTTAAATCTGTTACTGAATGATTTCTACCGAGTGGCTTCGCAAACTGTTAATAGGGGTATGGGCAATCGGACGTGATTCGACAGGAGACCGATCAATGGAGAGGATCAATAGAAGAGGGTCAAAGGAAGAGGTCATGGGCTTGATGGAGCCCCTTATAGAGAAGTGGTTCACCTCGAGATTCGAAGGCCTGACCGAGCCCCAATCCTACGCGATCCCGCTCATTCACGAAAGGAGGAGCGTACTGGTCTCCTCACCCACGGGGTCGGGTAAGACACTTACCGCCTTTCTCTCCATCATCAACGAGCTGTTCAAGTACGCCGAGGCCGGTGAGCTGGAAGACAGAATCTATGCGATCTACATCTCCCCTCTGAAAGCCCTGGCAAATGATATCAACAGGAACCTGGAGGAACCTCTTCGGGAGATGAGATCCCTCGCTGCTGAGAAGGGTATCGACTTTCCTGACATTCGTGTCGGAGTGCGGTCAGGTGACACCACCCCCTATGAAAGACAGAAGCAGTTGAGGAAGCCACCTCATATCTTCATTACCACTCCCGAGTCGCTTTCTTTGATCCTTGCGGCTCCCAAGTTCAAGGAGCGCTTCTCGGAGGTGGAGTGGATAATAGTAGACGAGATCCACGAGATCTGCGACTCCAAGCGGGGCGTGCATCTCTCACTCACTCTGGAGAGGCTCCAGGATTTCTGCTCTTCCCGCTTCGTGAGGGTAGGCCTTTCAGCCACCCTTGCCCCCATGGAGAAGATAGCCGGTTTCCTGTCTGGGTATGAGAACGGCGAGCAGCGGGACATCGCCCTGGTGGAGGCTGAAGCCAGGAAGGATCTGGACATGGAGGTCATATGTCCGGCCGAGGATATGACCGCGCTACCGTTCGAGATAGTGAACGCCAAGATGTACGACACCCTGAAGGAGATGATCGAGAGGCACACGACCACTCTCGTCTTCACCAACACCAGGAGCGGCACCGAGAGCGTGGTATACAAGCTGAAGGAGCGGGGTCTAGAGGACATAGAGGCCCACCATGGGTCTCTCAGCAAGGAGACCCGACTGAACGTCGAGGAGAGGCTGAAGAATGGAGAGTTGAAGTGTGTGGTGTCCTCCACCTCATTGGAGCTTGGCATAGACATCGGCTCCATCGACCTGGTCTGTCAGATCGGATCCCCAAAGTCAGTGGCCAAGGGCCTCCAGCGTATCGGGCGGAGCGGTCACGGTTACGGTCAGACGGCCAAGGGTCGGATGTTGGTAATGGACAATGATGATCTGGTGGAGTGCGCCGTGCTCTCCCGTGCCGCCCATGGCGGAAGGGTCGATCGAGTCACAATTCCAGAGAACTCCCTGGACGTCCTGGCCCAGAACATTGTGGGCATGAGCATCGAGCGTCGTTGGGACTTCGACGAGGCGTTCGAGGTGGTTCGGAGATCATACTGCTACAGGAACCTCCCCCGTGAGAGCTTCATGGACGTCATCCGCTACCTGAGCAGCAAGGACGAGTTCGAGGGCGTCTATTCCAAGATATGGTACGACGAGGATGAGGGCCGCTTCGGCCGGAAGCGGGGCTCGAGGATGATATATTCCATGAACATCGGGACGATCCCGGAGGAAGCCAATTACCGTGTGTTCACGGATAGGGGCGCTATGGTGGGCGATCTTTCCGAGAAGTTCGCCGAAAGGCTCTCCCCAAACGATGTCTTCGTGCTGGGCGGGAAGACCTATCAGTTCCGCCGGATAAAGGGCATGAAGGCCTTCGTCACGGAGGCCCATGGAAGAAAGCCCACAGTGCCCTCATGGACTGGCGAGATGCTGCCTCGATCCTTCGATCTCTCCATGGAGATAGCCCGCTTCAGGAGGGAGATGGCCCAACGCCTGGGGGACGACGATGAAGCTACCATCCTTTGGCTCTGCGAATCGTTCGACGTCGACAGGGGCTCCGCCCGTACCATACTCAGCTACTTCGAAGAGCAGCTGTCCTCATGTCAGACCATTCCCGATGACCGGCGGCTGGCGGTGGAGGGCTACATCGATATGGGCGGCAGATACAACATCGTGTTCCACTTCCCCTTCGGCAGGAGGCTGAACGACGCTTTTTCGCGGGCCTACGCATTCCAGATAACCAAGCTCTACGGCTGCAATACCTCAGTCTCGGTGACCGACGACGCTTTCATGATAACCTCGCCCAAGAAGGTGGATCTCTCCGAGATGGCAGGAATGGTATCCTCCAGCAACCTGGAGGCAATACTCAGAAAGGCGGTCAAGGACTCCGAGCTGTTCAAACAGCGATTCCGACACACCGCCGCCAGGAGCTTCATGGTCCTCCGCGCGTACAAGGGGAGACAGGTGTCGGTGAACCGGCAGCAGGTCCGTTCATCGTATCTCCTCGACTCCTTGGGGCAGATGACCACCTTTCCAGTGATTGAGGAGACGTACCGGGAGATATTAAGGGACGTCATGGACCTGGAGAACGCTGAGATCGTCCTGGATATGCTGGAGAGGGGCGAGATGGAAATCACAATCATAGATTACTCCTCCGCGCCCTCGCCCTTTGCCCACGGCGTCATTCTCAGCGGGATATCCGATCTGGTCCTAATGGAAGATAGGAGCGCCCTGTTGAAGGAGCTTCATAGAAAGGTGCTTGCCAAGGTCATGGCCGACGAACTGGATGTATTCGAGTTCGATGCCGAGAAGGTGACCGGTTACTTCAGACGGAAGATTGAGGGAATTCAGGAGAGGGCGGATATTCCCAGGCTGCTCTCCGCTGTTGGCCCCCTTCGCATCTTCAAGGAACGGGGGCGCTCCATATATCCCTTCAGCGAGGTGGACCGGAGAGAGCTCGATTCCTGGGCCAGGGATCTTCTTCGTGAAGGAGAGATATCGTCAGTGTATATAGACGATGTATATTTCGTGGCCACGGAAGACCTCACCTCCTACGCCACCCTTCTCAGGAGGGAAAGAAGGCTGGGCGACCTGGAAAATGCGATCCTCGACCGCGTGGATGAACTGTCGACGGTGAAGGAGCTGTCCGAATCCCTTGATTCGTCCCCTGAGATAGTGCTCGCATCGCTCAGAAAGCTGGAGTCCGCCTTCCTCATGGGAAGGGCTGACCATGATGGTAGCAGGTGGTACTACGCCCGAAGGGATCTAAGCACCGTTCCCAGGGAGGGTGCCTTGGACCGGGCGGTGACCAAGTATTTGAACGCTTTCGCCCCAGCCACGGTGGAAGAGGTCGCATATGCTCTCAACCTCCGCGAGGGTGAGGTGAACATCACCCTTGATGATATGGTAAGAGAGGGGCTCCTCACCAAAGGCCGTTTCCTGGTGTCAGAGCACGACCAGTATATGTTGAGAAGGGACTACCTGCGGCTGAGATCGGACTCCCTGGCCGCCTACGATCACCGCACGGTGGAGGAATACAGGCGAAGTAAACAATCTGGCCCTTTCGAGACCATAGAGGATTGCATCAGGTTCTTGGGCGAGGTCGGTCTCCCCTTCGACGTCTTCCTGCGCGTCCCGGAATTCGACATGGGAAGTTGGGCTGAGCGGAGAGAGAGCGGGAAGACACTCCTGGGGCGATTCCTGAGAGGCAGGGTGAGGTATATCCTAGCCCAGGATGCCCCCATGTTCGTCTCCGCGTTCAGGGAGGCGGGTCTCACTCAAAGAGACCTCAATGTACTCGACCTGATCACAAGGCACGAGGGACTGACCCTGAGACAGCTGGTTTCAATGACAGATCTTGGCAAGGAGCAGATCAAGGAATCTCTTGACCGGTTGGACAGGAACATGTACGTGGTCCGGATGTTCACCGGAAACGAAAGCTGGTCTTCGGAGAATGTCTATGTCAAGTGTGATATCCCATCCTTCGATGGTGATCCAAAGGCAGCGATCGTGGAAAGATTCATCAGGGCCCATGGTCCAGTACCTCTGACCGCCATCAGACACTACACCAGATTCGGAAAGCACGAGATACTGGATGCTCTCCTTGGTATGGAGCTTGAAACCATATCGGTGGGGGAGGAGGGAACCGAGATGTTCTTGATGGCGGACGAGCTCAAAGCCCTGGAGTCTTTTGAGGAGGGGGATTCATCAATAAGGATAAGGTCTCTCTATGACCCAGCCGTACAGCCGAAGTGGGCAGAGGTGTCCTCCCGCTACGGTGATCGATGGATATTCCCCATACTCCAGGGCGCGAGACTGGTGGGAGCGATCGAGAAGTGGAACATGAGCGGGTTCGTGGAGATTCGCTCGCTAGATCTGGATGACGAGGCTCTCCTTCCTCAGGTCATAGAGGCCATTGATGAGGTGATGAGATTCCACTCAATGAATGGTCTGGACGTGCTGAGGGTAACGGAGGTCATGGGAACCAGCGTTTCCGAGCTGCCCGTGGACATAGAGAAGGAGTTCACCAGCCGGGGCTTCATGAGGATCGGCAACTTCCTTGCTAAGGGCGCACTGATACCAGACTCCTTTGCTTGGGATGACCTCCTGGCCCACATCATCCGAAAACAGGGGATATCGACCGACTCCAGGTACGAGAATGTTCTGGAAGGGGTCAAGGTGAACGGGGGATTCCGATCCGATGCGGAGGCCTACATGAGGTGCAAGGTTCCCGTACCATTGAAGAAGCTACAGCAACAGAGGTTGCTGGAGCGGGTGAATATAATTCCCGGTTACATGACTTACACCGATCTTGATTCAGCCGCGCTGTATGCAAGGGCCAAAGATCACACCAAGACAGAGGATATGGCCGCCATCCTTCGGATAGTCAGGGAGAGATCATCCCTGAAGAAGGACGAGGTCTATGACCTCTCGCCTGTGGGCAAGAGAGGCACATACGAGGCGCTCAGGGCACTTCACAAGGGCGGCTATCTCTTCAGCGACCACAGATGGAGGGTAAGAGCGGTCAGCGACAGCGATCTCAGCGTATGGGAGGCCAAACGTGAGGTCATTCGCAGGCTCTTCCAAACCTTTGGGGTGTTCACCGCCGAGAACCTGCAGCGACATATCATGTCCGAATTCCCCATGAGAGAGGTACGTTCTATACTGACCGAGCTGGAGGCTGAAGACTTCCTGGCAAAGGGGTTTCTGGATGGTGACAGCGGCTCCCTCCACTGGATCATGAAGGACGATCTCGACAAGATGGGCACGGCCATCGAGGACCGCTTCGTTCTCACCCCAGAGGACAACCTCTACTCGTACCTCAGGCCTTGGATCAAAGAGAGATTCGAGGGGCTGGTGTCCCTGATCTTCTACGGAACCGATGTAATCGGGACCTTCAAATCGAAGAAACGGGGCTCGGACATAATCATACTGGATTTCCATGGCGATGATGAGGCGAAAGAGGTCCTGGGTAAGCATATTCGGAGCCTGAAGCTGACCATCCGGGGAGAGGAGTCGGACACCATCCCCGATTGGGAGATCCAGGAGTTCTACGAGAAAACGCACCCTGGAAGTGTCTAGAGCCTTTCCAATATCAGCTCTGCCACCTTCTTGCCTGAGAGTAGCATACCCCCGAAGATCGGCCCCATTCGCGGGGCTCCCATGACCGCGTTGCAGGCCATGCCTGCCACGTATAGATGGGGGTAGACCTCAACCGTATTCTCCACGGTGAGCTTCTCGGCCACCTCCGCCCACATGCTCTTCTCACCCTCGATCTTACCAGAGGGGGTGTTCAGCCTTCCCACTTTCCTCTGCACCACATGGACGACCTCGCAGTCGTGGCCGGTGGCATCTATCAGGTACTCGGCCCTGATCGAGAGAGGGTCGACATGCAGTCCAGCGATCTGAATTGCGCTCCAGTTTATGACCACGCCATTCACCTTTCCCTCTCGGATTATGACGTCCTCCACAGAGATCGTGTTGAATAACCTGGCGCCGGCATCGATGGCGGCCGCGATCATCTTGGCGGAGGCTTCCACAGAATCCGCTGTGTAGTATCCATCCTCGCCACCGCTCAACTTGACCCCGATCTCTTCCAGCAGGTGTTTGGACTCCTCCTGCACCACCATGACCGGGAATGTCATACCTCCTCCCCACATACCACCACCCGGGGAGAGCCGTCTTTCAAAGATGACCACTTTCTTCCCGGCGTTGGCGAGGTACCTCGCCGCGGTGAGAGAGGCGGGACCTGCCCCGGTAATGACCACGTCAACATCCAGGCTGTTCAAGAATTCATTTGAGAAGCGTTCCACGATCTTCCTAGTGACAATAACCTCATCTAAAGGCAATTTCAGACCTCCTTTGTCATCAACGTAAGAGAGACTCCAATCATACTTCCCCGACTTGATGTTTTTGGTCACCGACGTCTAAAGGGGTACCCACACCACAATATCTTAGCGTCACTCGCAAACTAATGATACGATATGTGACGAATAAAAATGGAAGCCTTTATTATCGTTAATATGTATCGTCCCTCCATGAAGATCCCCTGTGAGCTAATCGTTTGGTATGTTCTACCCTCGATCAGGAGGGAGCTGGCCAGGGAACTTGTTGAAAATCACAGCCTCACACAGGCCGAGGTCGCCAGGCGATTCGGGGTGACAGATGCGGCAATTTCTCAATACCTCAAGTCCAAGAGGGGAACAAATAAAGAGATGGAGAACAGCGGGAAATACCCAGAGTTCAAGGTCGAGGTAGAAAGGGCCGCCGTCCGGATGTTGAATGGATCCGACATAGTCACCGAGACCTGCAATATTTGTAAAATGGTGAAGAAGAGCGGCATGCTCTGCAGGATCTACGAGATCCAGGCAGGTGAGAAAGCACCCGCATGCGTATGGTGCGAACCAGATTGAATCAAGTGCCCCTCAAACCATCCCAGTGATAGAGCAATTCTTGTGCGTAACCAGCGTACCTACCGAAATACTCCTGTCCGCGCTCTCTCACCGCCCTGTAGCTGCCGGTAATGCCGTAGACGCTGTCCATCACTCTTCTGATTCTCACATCGACCGGAAAAGCTTCCAGGTGATCGAGGCTGAACAGAGCTATGCAATCGGCCACCTTGTCACCGATCCCTTCGAAACCCTTCAGGTACGAAATGCACTCGGTGTAGCTCATCCCCACCAGGGCCTCGAAATCAAGATGCCCTTCTTCCACCCTGTGTGCGAACTCCACCATTCTTCCACATCTGTAACCCAAGCCACACTTCAACGTCTGCTCCTCCTTGTCAAGTATATTGGAAGGCGTGGGAAAGGCGTACCTCCCCCCCGGAAGGCGGGGTCCGAAGGTCCTGCAAACCGTATCCACCATCTTCTGAATCCTCGGTACGTTGGCGTTCGTGGCCAGGAGGTAGGATAGCGAGCATTCCCAAGGGTCCTGTCTAATCAATCTCAAGCCCCTGAACCTGGATGTCAGATCCCTCATGAGGCTGTCCTTGGCGATCTCGGCGTAAATGATTTCTAGATCATCCCCTGCTCTGAAGTATTCTCTTAGACGATCTCTGGAGAGCTCTCCCCGAACCTCAATACCTCGCTCATCGGCCCTGAGATAGACCTCTTGCCCATCTATCACACCTGACCACCATTCGCCATCCCTGAACCACCGGAAGACCTGTCCGCACCCAAGCGTCAGATCGAGGTTCATCGAAGGGAGCATCATGACCGCCTGGCAAGGAAGATCATGAGGTCACTCTTTTTAGTGAATGGGGAAAGTTCGTAGTCCCCGTAGACCTCAAGCACCTCGAAACCAGTCCTTTGCATCAGCTCCATCATCTCTCTGTAGAACAGGTAACGGAGGGTGAACATCGCCGTCACCCTTCTCATTGGCTTGTCCTGCCTGGAAATGTCAAAGAAGTAATGGACCGTCGTCTTTTGCGCCGGACGGTCAAAAATCTGAGTCTCGAATCTGCTGACCACCTCGCCCTCATCGGTCAAAATGGTCTCTATGTGCCTCATAATTCCCTCTGGTCTGCTGAGGTCTGGGTTGAATATCCCGATCACGAGCAGCCCATCCTCCTCCATATGTTCATGAAGGTTGCGCAGTGCGGATTCTTGGTCGCTTGTCTCAAGCAGGTGAAGGAAGGAATTGAAAGGGACGATGGTGAGCTTGAACCTTCTTTCCGTCTTGAATCTCCTAACATCATCCTGGATGATCTCAATTCGTGCCTGGACCTTTGGATCACACAGATCGATCTTCCTTGTGCACTCGTCAAGCATGGCAGGGCTCCGATCCACTCCCAGCACTTCGAAGTCTGCCATTGCCAGTGGGATTAGTATGCGCCCGGTTCCGCACATGCATTCAAGCACAGGGCCCCCAGTCACCTCAGCCAGGTCAGTGTAGAAATCCACATCTTGGGGAAAGTCCTTGTACTGGAGGTCGTAGTAGCGGGCCGTCGCCTCGTAGAGATCGAGCGTTGCCTCGGACTCAACGCTTGTATCCGATCGCCCTGAGAAACTCCTTTCTTTTCTTGACATGGTCCTCCGTCTCCACACCCACAGGGGTCTGACCATCCACCACGCCCACAACACCCCTTCCTCTGGAGGTGCTGGCCACAAGCACCTCAACATCATTGGCCGTGGCACAGAAAACGCTGCAGACCTCCGGTACAGACTTGACCGCTCTTAGCACGTTTATGGGAAAAGCGTCCTTCATGATCACAACGAAGACATGACCCGCACCAATTCGCATGGCGTTGTCAGCGGCAACCTGGACCAGGTCCTGGTCGTTTCCATCGACCCTAACAAGCCTGTCCTGGGATGCCTCACAGAAACCGATCCCGAATTTGATGGTGGGGACCGAGTTCACCATGGCCTCGTAGAGATCTTCCACGCTTTTGATGAAGTGGGTCTGCCCGATAATGACATTGCTGTCATCAGGTTTCTCGATAAGAACGGCCTCGATATCGATCATGCTATCCAATATACAGCCCATTCTTCAGTAAAATAGGTTTTTATCATCAAATGACTTCCTTTATGACCTGAACACAATCCCTAGCTGTTCTTGCTTCAATCAACCATCCACCTCCGATGAAATCCGCAGATCTCCGGAACGCCCATGTTACTCGGTTCTCCGGTGCTGATTGAACTTATCAGACCCGATTGCCTGTGCCTTGGAGAGTTCGATGGGACGAATCTTGCATGGTTGGGACTGGTTCCGCATCGGGCTCTGAAAAATGGCCAAAGCTTTTCAACACCGATCTCCTTGAAGATTTCGTGTTCCACATAGGTCCCGCCGGATACCCCGAAGGGTCGAAGAACCCTCTAGACGCACTGCAGAAAGTCAAGGAAAGTGGGCTGAATGCAATCGAGCTTCAGTTCGTTAGGCAGGTCAAGATGGGTAAAGAAAAAGCCACCAGCATCGGGGAGAGGGCACGGGAGCTGGACCTACTCGTAAGTGCCCATGCACCGTACTACATCAACTTCAACTCCAGAAAGGAGGAGACGGTTGAGAAGAGCATTGACTGGGTTCTGAGGACAGCGGAGATTGCTGGTAATGCCGGCGCCTGGATCATCGTTGTCCACGCTGCACTTTACCACGGTATGAATCCAGGCGATGTCACGGGCGTGGTGATGAGATGCATCGAAAGGTGCCTTGACCTGATGCAAGAGAGATCCCTGAACCCGCCCATCATTGGCCTGGAGACGATGGGAAAGAAGGCAGCCTGGGGGCGTATCGATGAAATTGGCGAGGTCGTGGGATCCATCGATGGAGTGATTCCAGTGGTGGACTTCGCTCACCTACACGCATTGGGAGGAGGCAGTCTCGATTCATTAGAAGCAGTCCGGTCAAGCCTGGATGATGTCCTCTCTTATTATGATGGACATCTACACTGCCATTACAGCTCGGTCGAATTCGGTGAGCGGGGCGAGAGGAGACACCTGCCCATCGAGGAAGGGCAGCCCCGCTTCGAGACGATTGCAGAAGTCCTTGGCGATTGGGATTCCGACGTTACCATCATAAGCGAAACCCCCTCCCCTTTGTATGGGGCCGTGGTCATGCAGGAGATACTGAATTCCAAGAGTGAAAATCGCATTTAATAAGGATGTCGACAAGTATTTATTCACAAACCAAATAGAGTCTCTGGCACCGGGGTGTTGCTATTGGTTCATGAGGAATCCCCAGATAAGAACAAGGAATCTGAGGTTTTTGAGTTTGATTGTCCCGAATGCGGGACCCACATTGCAGGGGCTATTTCAAAGTGTCCTTGTTGCGGTGTGGAGTTCATCATCGAGGAGGTCGAGGAGCTTAGGTGCCCCGAGTGTGGAGAACCCCTCCTCGACGAGGCAACGGCCTGCTCTAATTGCGGCGCCGAGTTCGAGATATTTATTCCAGAGGAGAGTGAGGCTGAATCCGAGCTGGGGACTCCTGAGAGCGAGGTGCAGGCCATCGAGAGCTCTGAGGCTGACGGGGTCGAGAAGATCGAGGAAGCTTCAGCGGAGAGATCGCTCAAAGAAGAGTTCCCTCGACTGGTGGCCGAGGTGAAACCCATGTTGGCTCTAGCCCGGGAATTCGACGTAGATACATCTCAGGCGAAGCTGCTGATCGACAAGGCCGTCTCCGCAGGCAAGCAGAACGATCTTGAGTTGGCCAACGGATACGTGAGGGAATGCAAGGAGAGCATCGAATCCGCGATCAAGGCCAGGGTCGAGGAGGACATCAACGACCTCGACAAGCTCAAGCAGATCGCTGTCAAGATGAATGAGAATCCCTCGCCAATTGAGGAGAGCAGGGCGATGGCGAGACGGGAGCTGGATTCTGGGGACCTCAAGGGTGCGCTCACCCACACCAAGGATGGCATGCGACGGGCCGAGGCGTTGACCGGCAAGTATGTCGAGGCTCAGAATCTCGTGAAAGAGCTCGAGCGGCTGATAGACAATTCCGAGCGTTTCTACATAGACACCTCCGACGTCAGGAAGATGCTCGAGGAGGCAAAGGCTGCTGGGGAGAACGGCGATTACAGCATGATGGGAATCATGGCCAGGAAAGGAAGGGAACAGATGATGGCCTTGCTTCCTGGCGAGATCAATGAGGAGATGAAGAGAGCCAAGTCCGCGCTCCTGGATGCCAAGGCAGAGGGCAAGGAGGTCAACGTCATGGTCAAGTTGCTAAAAGAAGCCGCCTCGGCACTCAATCGCGAGAAATACGACGAGGCCCTCGAG
>JAAEEP010000020.1 GCA_013415695.1 Methanomassiliicoccales archaeon
ATGCACTGGCGCACAATCCAGTCTCTTCCACCTGAAAGCGAAGACCCCGTGGAGCTTTACTGCAGCCTGTCGTTGTGATATGATTTTGATTGTGTAGGGTAGGCGGGAGACGTCGAAGCTCGGGCGCTAGCTCGAGTGGAGTTGCCGATGAAACACCGCCCTTTCGGGATTGTACCACTAACTTCCAAGGAAGGACCTCGATAGGTGGGCAGTTTGGGTGGGGCGCCACGCCCTCAAAAAGATAACAAGGGCGCCCAATGGTCAGCTCAGGTAGTTCAGAAATCTACCGTCGAGTGCAAGGGCAAAAGCTGGCTTGACGTGGATTAGCCCAACAACAATCCACGATGCGAAAGCAGGGCCTAGCGAACCAATGAGCCTTATTTGTAGGGGCCATTGATAACAGAAAAGTTACCCCGGGGATAACTGAGTTGTCTCCAGCAAGAGTTCATATCGACCTGGAGGCTTGCTACTTCGATGTCGTCTCTTCCTATCCTGGCAGTGCAGCAGCTGCCAAGGGTGGGGTTGTTCGCCCATTAAAAGGGATCGTGAGATGGGTTTAGACCGTCGTGAGACAGGTTTGTTGCTTTTCGATGGAAGTGTGTTGGTGCCTGACGAGAAGAGTCCTTTAGTACGAGAGGAACAGGGACTCGTGGCCTCTAGTTGATCAGTTGTCTGGCAAGGCATTGCTGAGCAGCCACGCCATCGCGGATAAGAGCTGAAAGCATCTAAGCTCGAAGTCGTCTCGAAAAAGAGGCACCTTACAGCACCCGTAAATGACGGGTTTGATAGGACCGGGATGTACGCACCGAGGTTCGCCGAGGTGTTCAGTCCGCGGTTACTAACGCTGCTGGCCGCGCTATATGTTCGGCTTAACCGTTAGGCAGGTTGCGTATGATAGCCTTCCAAAATTTTTCTTATTTTAATTTGATAGCGTGCACGCTGAACCGAGATCGGTTCAGTGCCAAGACGTATCAGGTGGGATAGCCATTGGAGTAGTGATCTACCCCATTTCAATATCGGGAGGAACGAACTCTCTCAGCCTCTTGATGGCCATGATCCTATCCTTCGAACCAATCTTGGCCGATTCTATTCCTTCTCTCAGTATTTCAGTGGATTGATCCATTGATTCTCGATCCACGGGAAACGGAACGCCGTCCTTTCCTCCAACCGCGAAGGAGTACTTCACTGGATCCTTCCATGATGGTTCCTTTCCGTACACGAGCTCTCCGATGAGCGCGAGCGCTCGAACTGTGGAAGGACCGACCCCCGGAATCTCCAACATCTCCTCGTAATTCGTTGGAGAGAACTCGTATGCCTTCCTCATCGCATTCCAGTTGATGCCCCTGGGCATGTTAAGCCTGATCTCCTTTTGACCGCTCCACTGATACAGCGTGGTCTGCCCTTTTTCGATTGAGACCACGTCGTGCTTCAAATGCTCTGGACCGTCGTTGATCAGGTCAACGGATATCTTTCTCGAATCCCGGCTGATTCTCGAGGTCATGTCCAGGACATCCTCCTCTCTCGAGCCGAGTATTGCGGAATGAGGCTCTTCCACGAACTCCTTCAGATCGCCGGAGAACCAGTGATATCTTCGTGCGAATCCGGTAAGATCGGACATTCCCTGCTGGATGGTCGCCCAGTTACCTTTCTCGTCGAAAAGGAAGCTATGGTGATAGAGATGATGACCATCCTGCACGGCGGCGTTGTCAACCTTTGCGCTCATTCTCGATGATCGGACCATCCTTTTCTCGATGTCCACGGAGATTCCCTTGGAATCGGACCAGTCCTCGATGCCCTGGATGGCGGTCTTAGAGGCTTTTCCCTTACCCCCGACGATCGCGATATTCTCGCTTCCCTTGAGGGCCTCTTTAAGCGCGCCGCAGGTGACAGTGGTGGTACCGGATGAGTGCCAATCGAACCCGAGCACGCAGGAAAAGCCCTGGAACCAGAAGGGATCCGAAAGGCGACGCAGGTACTCCCTGGTACCGTACTCCAGGATCATCACCTCAGATATGGCGGATGCTAGATCAACCATCCTCGTGAACAGCCATCTTGGCGCGTTCCCGCCGTGAAGGGGAAGGTCGGCAGCACCAACCCTGGGCATATGACTATCTAGCTAAACGACAGAATAAGCCTTTGCGGTGGGTGGCTCGAAACTGCCTATGGCATGTACAGCACGGTGGTCGCGGTCGGAAGGATCTTCCTCAGGTCGCTGACATGAGGGAAAAACAAGCGCATCTCATCGTCATTCTCGGGCTCCCTCTTGATGAGGTTGGAAACCACCTTAACCTCTATCCTGCCCCGGATCTTCCATGCACCTCCAGGGTATGCGGTGTCAGTTGATATGTAGATAGGAAGCTTGAGCTTGCGCCTCTCCCTCTCTTCAAGCAGAGATGCGATCTTATCGAGCTCTTCTTTTTTCAAGCTGTACTCGGTGCCATCCTTTCCACTATAAGTGGGCTCCTCCTGTTCCAGTAGCTGCTCAAGCGATGATCTCTTTGCGGGAACGTGCCTGTTCATAGACTGGATGAGCTTCTCGATGGACAGCTGGTCGACCATCTTATGTGCACCTCGATGTATGGTATATTCTACTTCCATCTTCGGATATAAGTTTTGGTCAGAATTGTTGCTATCTCGGTCAACATTCTCCGCCATATTATATAGCGCCGAAACGAGGTGTGAAGCATGAAGGCAAGAGCCATTATGGCACTCGTTCTCGCAACCACACTCATGGCCATTACTTTCGTGGGTTGCGTTTCCAGCCCGGAGATCATCCTGCAGGACGGCTTCGAACAGGGAATGGGCGATTGGGCAGTGGGTATGGACCTGCCCATCGATCCAGAGACCGATATTCCCGTGCAAGCGAGCGTAGCGATTTCCAGCGAGCGTGCCAGGAGCGGTGAGGCCTCGATCAACATCACCATCGATGGAAGGCAGGATGATGGAATCGTCTGGGTAATGAGATCGATCACGGTTCCGTCAGATGGTGCGATCGATTTGAAGATAAGTTTCTTCGTGTACAGCGAGTCGGAATCATTCAACACTATTGCACATGTCGTCGCATACATCGGAGATGATCAGCCGGTGAACGAGAATTCATTTGAAAAGCTGGGTCCAGCGAACCCGGCTGAAGGATGGAATGAATTCCATCTCGAGAACAAGTTGGATTCCGACGGCGAGATATGGATCGCGGTGGGCATATCCGTTGCCTGGGAGACCTGGATGACATACTTCATCGATGACATCAGTGTCGCTTCGAAATGAAAGATTGTCCCGGTTGAGAGAAACCAAAATTTAAGTGGATACCCTTCAATAACCATTCGCCCCCATAACTGGGAAATCTTATCTTAACGATCAACGAGGAAGGGCGATGAGTGCCGAAGCGAAAACGGATCTCAAGGACAAGATTGAGACGCATCCATGCTATTGCGAGGATGCTCACAAGAAGTTCGCCAGAATGCACATTCCTATCGCCCCAAGATGCAACATCCAGTGCAACTACTGCGATCGAAAGTATGATTGCATGAACGAGTCGAGACCGGGGGTCACAAGCGAGGTTCTCACCCCTGAGGAAGCGGTCGCCAAGATAAGGAATGTGAAGGAGAAGATTCCCAACCTGAGCGTCATTGGAATAGCGGGTCCAGGTGATCCGCTGGCCAACGACGAGACCTTCAAGGCGCTGGAAATGGTCCACGATGAGTTTCCCGACCTCACTCTTTGCCTGAGCACCAACGGGCTGAACCTTCCAAAGTACGTGGACAGATTGTGGGAACTAAACGTTCAATTCCTGACCGTGACCATGAACGCCGTCGATCCTGAGATCGGGAAGGAAATCTACGACTTCGTGATCTGGGAAGGTGAGACCCTGAGAGGGAGGGAGGCGGCCGAGCGCCTTATCAAGAATCAACTTGAGGGCATCGAGAGGGCGGTGGATCTTGGCATGTGCGTCAAGGTGAACACGGTATTCATCCCCGAGATCAACGGGAAGCACATCCCAGAGCTGGCGAAGAAGGTCAAGGAGCTGGGAGCGTACATATCCAACATCATTCCTCTGATCCCAGTCCCGGGTACCAGGTTCGAGAACATGAGGCCTCCAACGCCCAAAGAGCGAAGGGAGCTCCAGGCACTCTGCGAGGTGGACATCAGGCAGATGAGGCACTGCAAGATGTGCCGCTCCGATGCGATAGGTCTCCTTGGCAGAGACAGATCAAAGGAATTCGCAGTCATTCCCTGCGGGCAGTGCGAACCCGAACCCGCCACGGAAATGCGCAAAATTGAGAAGAAGGAGTCCTACAAGGTAGCAGTTGCCTCCTCCGAAGGAGAGAATGTCGACATGCACTTCGGCCACGCGAGGACATTCTACACCTTCGATGTGGAGAGCGGAGCCATTCTGCCCAGGGGCACGATAAACGTGGAGACCTACGATGAGATCCCAATGTTCGGCGAGGCCCATGCCACCAAGCTGGAAAAGGCCGCTGACGCCCTTACCGTGTTCGATATAGTCATCGCTGTCAAGATCGGTCCCCGAGCTGTGGAAGAGCTTAGGAAACATGGAATTCTAGCCTACGCCACCAAGGGGAACATCAACGAGGCGGTGAAGAAGGCGACAGACCTTTTACATGAGGGAAAGATAGAAGAGTTCGAGTGATTGGCATGAGGGGCGCAGATCTAGTGGTGAGATGCTTGGAAGCCGAAGGCGTTGATCGCATATTCGGCATACCTGGAGAGGAGAATCTTGATCTTGTGGATGCCCTCATAGACTCCGATATCGAGTTCATCGTCACCAAGCACGAGGAAGGGGCCTCCCTGATGGCTGAAATCTCGGGAAGGCTTACCCATAGACCAGGAGTCTGCCTTTCCACTCTGGGACCGGGAGCGACAAACCTGGTCACGGGGGTGGCGGACGCATATCTCTCCCATATCCCAATGATCGCCCTCACGGGACAATTGAGAAGGGAGAGATGCATACCTCCCCAGAAGCAGTACCTTGATCTGGTGAAACTTTTCGAACCGGTGAGCAAACAGAGCATTAGCCTAAGGGATCCGGTCAGAATCACGGAAGAGATGAGGAGAGCCTTCGACATCGCCGTCTCGGAAAAACCTGGTCCAGTCCACATCGAGCTACCAGAGGATGTGATGAAAGAGGAGATTGAGGGAGAGCCAGTTCCATCTTTCAAAAAGATGAGCGTGTCTGCGGACGGGGCGGAGCTCGATGCTCTCTGCGATCTCATCATGAACTGCAAGCAGCCTCTGATCATGGCCGGGTATGGCGTGGTGCGTCAGAAAGCGGAAAGGGAGCTAAGGATGTTCGCGGAGGAGTGGAATATCCCGGTGGCCATGACCTGGATGGGGACGGGCGCGATCCCTTTTGATAATCCACTTTCGCTTCACACGGTAGGTTTGAGGACGCATGACTTCATGAGAAGGGCGTTCCAGCACGCTGACCTAGTCATTCTGATAGGATACGACATGCTCGAGTTCCAACCTGTTTTCTGGAATATCGGGACGGAGAAAAGGACAGCCCACGTGGGACCCCTGCCCGTTGAACCAGCTCAGGGATTCTACCCGGACCTTCAGGTTGTAGGAGACCTCAAGCTAACTCTTTCCTCGCTATCTAGCCATGCGACCAGACGAAAGAACTGGACCATTGATCTGCGAAAGGAACTGCACTCCAGAATGGACGAACTGCCCCCGGACGAGGGTCTCGTCAAACCGCAGCTAGCCGTTCGCAAGATAAGGGACTCTCTAGACAGAGAGGATATCGCCATCTGTGATGTTGGGGCACATCTGCTCTGGATGATGAAGCTCTATCCCGTATACAAGGAGAACACCCTGATAGTCTCAAATGGCCTGATACCCATGGGACTGGCAGTGCCCGGGGCAATAGCAGCAAAGCTGGTTCATCCCGAGAGAAAGGTTGTGGCGGTCTGCGGTGACGGCGGGTTCATGATGACCTCCTGCGAACTGGAGACCGCGGTGAGGCAGGACACTCCCTTTGTCGCGGTCGTTTTCAACGACTCTGGATATGGTCTCATAGCCACCAGGCAGAGGAATACCTATGGCAGGGAGTATGGGGTAAGGTTCGGCAATCCAGACCTGGTGAAGTACGCGGAATCATTCGGTGCCATCGGATGCAGGGCCTCATCGGCCCAGGACCTAGGGGAGCTTCTGAACATCTGTCTGGATGAGGCCGTTCCGTGCGTGATCGATGTACCTGTGGACTATTCTGAGAACGCCAAGCTCACCAAATGAACGGGGTGGCGTTTCAAGGGAACCAGCCAGACTGAAAAGATTGATATAATAACCCCCTAATACTGCGATGATGAACCCATCCGAGTTCGACCTCACCTTCTTCAAGGACGGAAGCTTCATCAGAAGGCAGTGTCCCAAGTGCGGCAGGTTCTTCTGGACTTTGGGAGATTGGGAGACCTGTGGGGAGCCGCCCTGCGAGGAATACACCTTCATCGGTAACTCTCCCATGCGCAAGAGCCTTGACCTCCACCAGACCAGAGAGACTTTCCTGAGCTTCTTCGAGGAGCACGGTCACGGAAGGGTGGCGAGGTACCCCATTGTGGCTCGATGGAGAGACGATGTCTTCTTCACTCAGGCCTCGATATACGACTTTCAGCCATGGGTCATCAACGGTGTGGTCGATCCACCGGCGAATCCGCTTGTCATATCCCAGACCTGCGTGAGGTTCAATGACATAGACAACGTGGGAAAGACGGGCAGGCACTTGACATTCTTCGAGATGCTGGCTCACCACGCGTTCAACAAGGAAGGGCATGAGGTGTACTTCAAGGACCGCACGGTCGAGCTGTGTCACGAGCTCTTCACCGATAGGATGGGCGCGGACCCAAAAAGGATGCGCTACATCGAGGCCTGGTGGGAAGGTGGGGGCAACTCCGGTCCGTGCTTGGAGGTCATACTGGACGGCGTCGAGCTCGCAACCCTCGTTTTCATGCAGTACAGGGACACCCCGGAAGGAAGGGTCCCGTTGAGCATGAAGGTGGTTGACACTGGCTACGGTCTTGAACGCATCTCGTGGGTATCACAGGGTTCCTCCTCCGCGTACGAGGCGGTCTTCGGAGAGGTGCTCGACTTCCTGAAGGGACAGGTGGATGTCGATCAGGACGAGAGGGTCCTGGTGGAGTACAGCAAGGTCGCGGGAATGACGAACGCTAAGACCGCGTCCGACGTGAGGATGATAAGGGAGGAGACGGCCAAGCGCATGAGCATCTCGTATGATGACCTCATGACCATCGTCCGGCCCCTGGAGGAGATGTATGTGATATGCGATCACACCAGGGCATTGGCGTTCCTCCTGAACGATGGTGTGGTACCTTCCAACGTGCGGGAGGGGTACTTCGCCCGGTTGCTTGTGCGCAGGGCTCTGAGGTCGATGCGTACCCTGGACTTGGATAGACAGCTCTCTGAGATAGTAGGCAGGCAGGTGGACTTCTTCGTCGAACACTTTCCAGAACTGGACGAGAATCGTGAGGATATCCTCAAATTGGTGGACGTGGAGGAGGACCGCTACCGGGAGACCCTCTCTCGCGGGAAGCAACTGGTCTCAAAGATCACCAGAGGAATGAAGAAAGGCGAGAAGATCAGGGGAGAGAAGCTGATCGAGCTCTATGACTCTCATGGCCTGAACCCAGAGATCGTGCAGGAATTCACCTCGGTCGAGGTGGAGGTTCCCGATGACTTCTACATCCAGGTAGCGGAAAGACATGAGGCTCCGGAGGAGCAGGTCAACGGGTCGATGAAGATGTTTGCCGACTTGCCCGATACTGAGCAGATATACTATTCCGACCCGACCCTTCACGAGTTCGAGGCTGAGGTGATCTTCATCACCGACGGAGGCGTGATCCTGGACCGGACGGCCTTCTACCCAGAAGGCGGTGGACAGGAGTGGGATCTCGGCACCCTGGCAGGAAGGAGGGTCACCAAGGTGATCAAGGTCGGCAACTCCATACTGCACTATCTCGATGGCGATCTGCCTCAAATTGGCGATAGAGTGCTGGGAATCATCGATGTGGAGAGGAGAAGACAGCTGATGAGGCACCACACCGCTGCCCATATAATCAACGGTGTGGCTAGGAGAATGCTTGGTAACCATGTCTGGCAGGCTGGCGCCCACAAGTCAGTCGAGGAGGCAAGGCTAGACATAACCCACTACGAGAACCTGGACAATGAGCAGAGGGAAGCCATGGAAATGGAGGCCAACCGAATCGTGCTGGATGATCATCCAATCATGGTTGAGTTCATGCCCCGCGATGCTGCCGAACGCAGGTACGGGCACAGATTGTACCAGGGGGGAGCCGTTCCAGGGAAGGTCATAAGGGTGGTTGATATCCCCGGGATAGACGCTGAGGCATGCGGAGGCATCCACTGCAAGCGCACAAGCCTAGTAGGCCCGATCAGGATCAAGAGGACCAGACGCATCCAGGACGGGGTCGTCAGGATCGAGTACTCAGCAGGCTACGCAGCCATCGATGAAATGAGAATGGACAGGAATGTAGTGGAGGACATCTCAGATCTGATGAACTTCCCTCGAGAGAAGCTCGTTAAGGGTGCCAAAACCCTATTGGGAGATAATAAGAATCTGAGAAAGACCGTGGAGAAGATGCTCTCCGAGAGGACTGAAATCATTGCGGAAATGCTTCTTGAGAGATCGGCGCCCATCGGAGAAGTAAGGCTAGTGACCTATCTCGACGAGGAGGGGGCGGACATCGCCGCCATCTCCAAGAAGTTGTCCTCGGAGAAAGGACTGATCGTGGTGGCCATGCAGATGGGCACGGGCAAGGTGCTGGTATCAAGAAGTCTAGACCTTGACTTGGATTCCAGACTGGTACTCCGGGAGATCAACAAGCTTGTCGGCGGGGGAGGCGGCGGCAAGCCAGACTTCGCCCAGGGAGGCGGTGCGGATCCGGGGAGTATGCAAGAGGCGATGGCAAAGATAGAGGAGATCATCAGGGACATGATGAAGAGCTAGCCTGGCAAGTATCTCTGGGTCACAGAAACCCTTATATATACTTTTGAATGTAGGGGTCGATGCTCCAAGGGGAGCATGACATTTGATATTCATCTTATCTGATCATCGGAGGTAGACGGTTGACTGATGATAATGGAACCGAAACGGAAGACTTCAAGTACATAGTCCGTCTGGCGAACACAGACATCGATGGTGAGAAGGGCATAGAGATCGCCCTCCAGGGCGTCAAGGGAGTAGGGAAGAGGGTAGCCGAGATCATTGTCAAGAAGGCCGGCGTACCCAGACTGAAGAAGATCGGTACCCTAGACGATTCTGTCATTGATAGTCTGGAACAGCTCATCCTGAACTACGGGGAGATCGCTCCCATATGGGCTCTCAACCGCCAACACGACTACGAGACTGGAGACGACATGCACATTATTGGTATTGATCTCGATATGATCCTAAAGGATGATGTCAACAGACTCAAGATGATCAGGAGCTATCGTGGAATCAGACACGAGGCCGGCCATAAGGTTCGCGGACAGCGCACCAGGTCCAACGGCAGGACTGGACTCACGCTTGGCGTGAGCAGGAGAAGGCGTTAGGCGGTGTGAAAATGGGAGATCCAAAATTTCCTCGAAGAACCTACGATACCCCTTCCCACCCTTGGGAAGGCGAGCGTATCAAGGAGGAACAGGAACTCGTCCGCAAGTATGGCCTTAAGAACAAGAGGGAACTGTGGAAAGCCCAGTCCATTCTGAGGAACTTCCGAAGGCAGTCCCGTGAACTTCAGGCACGCCTCAGGTATGGAGAGACTCAGGCCGAAATAGAGAAGGAAAAGCTGCTCAAGCGTTGCGGCAGCATGGGCATCCTTCCCATGGAAGGTATCAACCTCGACGATGTGCTCGTGCTTAATCCCGAGGCCATCCTCAACAGGAGGCTCCAGACCCTGGTTTGCAGCAAAGGCCTTGCCAGTACCAACAGCCAGGCCAGACAGCTCATCGTTCATGGTCATATCAATGTCGATGATAGGAGAGTGACCATCCCGGGCTACTTGGTCAAGAGAGGTGAGGAGGCCAAGATAGAGTACAGTGCCCGATCACCATACGCCGATGACCTTCACCCTATCAGAGTCCAACAGGCTGAGGCAGACTCCCGACGTGTAGCTCCCAGTGAAGAGTCCGAGGAAGGGGCCAGAAAGAGAGGTCCCAGGGACAAAGACAGTAGAGGTGGGGGCAGGGGAAAAGGAGCCCCCAGACCCAGAACCCAGAGGGGGAGTAGGCAATGACTAAGTGGGGAATCGCACACTTGTACGCGAGCTACAATAATATCATCATAACGCTTACAGACATCACCGGGGCCGAGACAATAACCAAGTGCTCTGGTGGAATGGTGGTCAAGGCAGCCAAGGATGAATCTTCACCCTATGCTGCTATGAGAGCGGCAGAGAGAGTGGCCGATATCGCCAAGGAGAAAGGCATTAATAGCATCCATGTCAAGGTACGTGCTCCCGGTGGCAACAAGTCTTCTTCCCCTGGCCCAGGAGCTCAGGCAGCGATCCGCGCCCTGGCCCGTGCTGGCCTCAGGATCGGCAGGATCGAGGATGTCACACCCATACCACATGATGGAACCAAGAAGAAAGGCGGTCGAAGGGGAAGGAGAGTATAGAGGTTCCTGCACATGGACATCAAGGTTCTTGAACTCATGGAGAACAGGATCAAGTTCCTGCTCTCAGACGCTACGGCCGACACCGCGAATGCTCTGAGGCGAACCCTCATTTCCGACGTTCCCAAGATGGCAATCGAGACTGTAGAGTTCCACTTGGGCCCTATTAGCGACGATGAAGGCTACGAATACGAGAGCGTGACTCCTTTGTTCGACGAGATGATCGCTCACCGCCTGGGTCTCATTCCGATACCCACCGATCTGAGCCTTTACACCTTCAAGGATGAGTGTGTTTGTGGAGGAGAGGGTTGCCCCAACTGCTCCATTATGTACTCCTTGAACAAGAAGGGACCTTGCGATGTATTCTCTGGAGACCTGGAGCCGCTGGGAAACAAGGAGTTGAGGGTGAAGGATGAACTCATCCCCATCGTGAAGCTTGGCGAGGGTCAGGCGATCCTGATATACGCATCAACTGAGCTTGGCACCGCCAATAAACATGCCAAGTGGCAGGTGACCAGCGGTGTCGGTTACAAGTACTACCCAACGGTGATCATCGACGAGAAAAAGTGTGATCAGGGAGGCTCCTGCGTACGGGCTTGCCCCCACAATGTCTTTGAGAAGGCAGAAGATAGGGTCGTGGTCATGGACCCCGAGGCATGCGATCTTTGCAAAGCATGCATCGAGGTGTGCGAGAGCTCAGCCGTTTCCGTTTCTTGGGACGACACCCGATTCATCTTCGAGTTCGAGACTGACTCTTCCTTAAACGCCGCTGACGTGCTTGAAAAAGCTCTTGAGATACTCGAGTCGAGCTACGAGTCCTTCAGGGAAAAGGTTTCTGATCTTTAGGATCGATCACATAAAATCGGTCAACCGGCACTTTTTCACTTTATCATTCTCAAAGAGAGAGTTGATACTCTCCTCCACGAGCGCGATTCTCTGCTGGGTGTACGCCGGAATACCGAATTTCTCCCCGATCTCCTTGGTTATCTCCAAGTACTTCTTCACGCTCTTCTCGTGAACGGTCAGTGTCAGATTGTTGCCGCAGTAACACCTCCCCTTGAGAGGTATGCGCCTATACTTGGCGTTGCACTTGGTGCATCTCAGCTTCTGTCCTGAAAAGCTCTTTAAATTGCCGATCATATCGGGTAGGAAGTGCCTTGTGATAACACGATGCACGACATCAGCTTCATCCACAGCCCTGATCTTCCTCGCCAACTCGAGCTGAGCGTTCATCTTGTCCATCATGGTCTCCAGGGTCTTGTAGGCGGAATTCTTAGGACCCTCGGCTATGTCCATGGTGTCATGGGTGAAACCGAACTGCTCGTACTGAAGCATGGAACCTATCCTTCCTCCCACGAGATCCATGACGCCTTCCAGCTCCTTGGGGTGCCTGTACTCTGTGCAGGCTTCAAAGAACTCTATGGGGTAATGATCACTTACGTCCAGATTGTGAGCCTCCTTGTCGATCTCGTTGGGATCGAGCCTCGTGGTTAGCACTAGCGGTGCATCCATAAGCCCGCCCCTTCTGTCCGGAAGGTACGCTCTGGAGAAATTGATCAGCGCATCAAGAAGGAGCAGGCAACTGTCCTCGTCACCGTCGGCGTTCCTCCTTTTGGCCGCATGAAAGAAAGGATGCCCATAGCCCACATTTGCTCCCGAGAAACCGATGAACCTGCAGAGAACCCCTCCAGAGGTGTGGGGCGCCAAACCTACTCCCATATGGCCGATCACATCCTCTCTCGTTTTAATGTTGTAGAACGGTTCCAGACCGTACTGCTTGACTAGTAGCTCATCGATGAACTTCGCCACCTTGACCATGTAGTCACCGCATGACCGCGAGGAAATGAAATCCTGCACCCTCAGCTCGCAAAGCTGATATTCATCTGTCAATTCATTCCCGTTCATGTCGGTCAGGTATCCAAGCTCTCTTGCCCTCTCCACCGTTAGACCGATCTCAGCTGGTCGGAAGTGGGTCAGAGGTAGGTCAGTCATGTCGTACCTGATCGTTCCATCCTTGAAGACATAGACGCCGTTCTTGGCTCTCAGGATCCCTTTCTCCATGGGCTCAGGAGTCTTGTTCTTGGAGATCATGCCTTGGACGCCCTTGATGTCTGGAGTTATGGATTCCTCCAGTCTACTCATGGCATTCTTGAGGACCTCATCCATCGGTACGGTCTGCGCGGAGGGAAGATCGGCGGGAATGGTGTGGGACCCGCACTCGCAACTCACGGTGAAGGTATTCTTGCCGCAGACCGGACACCTCCTGACACCAACTTCCACTTCGATCCTCCCCTTTTGCGCCGCCTCCTTCACTAGGCGCTGGGCTCCTCCATTGATGCCAAGCGGGAACAGCACATGCGGAGGTGGCTTCATCTTCCTCTCCTTGGCCTTCTCCGGCCTTGCCATCCTGGTGCCGATGCGGGTGACCGCCCTTGGCATGACCCTGATGCCCATGACGTTCGAGACCGCTTCCAAGGAGTCCTTCCCGGTGAATGGTAGGATCTCCACTATCCTGCCTTCTTCGGCCGAAAGCCCCAAAGCGTTCAGGATGGGGAGTGCATAGAAGTCGATGATTATCATGTCATCCTGCACCTTGTGGAGGGCTCCCAGGTCCTCCAGGATGCGCTTCACATCCCCCGCTACAAATCTGAGTTCATTCCCTTCATATCTGGCGTTGGAAAGGAGATGGTTCCTGAGCTCCTCCAGTTTCTCGAGCGGGAGGTCTGACCAGAAGAGGTTGTATCTTGGATGTAGCGCCACCCCAAAGTCCCTGGCAAGCCGAAGGGCCTCATCATAACCAGGGTTCCTCCAGTTTTCGGGAAGAGATCCAACTCTCTGCATCAGATCTGCCCGATACCATTCCAGGGTGTAGCCGCTAGGTACCAATAGATGGTTGTTCTCGACGAACTCCCCAAAGGGTATGAGCACCTCACCCAGGTCGATTATCTCGGTGACACGGTGCCTGATGGGGTTGAGTTCCTCAACGGTATCGGTCTGGACCAGATCTCCATTTTCCAGCAGCAGGATCGGGCCTTCGATCTCGTCACAGGGCGTGACCGCTCCTGCCTTGCCAGGCCTCTCTATCTTTATCTGGGTACCTATGGCAATGAAGTCATCGAGGGCATGCATCGAGGCGGGGTTGATCGCGATGGCCGCCAATCCCGTGGTCCTACCCCTCCCGTAGCGAAGCCGAAACCCTCCTGGCCTCGAGGGATGGGAAAGAACCGGCCTTCCTGCCACGATGTCCTTGAGGTACTTGTACTCGGGCACCACCTTGGGTCCACCTTCGTCCTTACCCTCAGATTTCTTGGAATTGATGTACTCCGAGATGAAGTCCCATCCATCTATTCCCAGCTTCTTCACGTGCTTCTGTATCTTTGGAGCTTTCTGGCAAAGGCCCTCCGCAATGACAAGGCAGGCCCCACCTCGAACCCTATTCGTCTCTATCCGGGGGAGGTCCCTGTATCCAGATATCTCCATCTCCTCCGTACCCTCGCCCTCCACGCATACCGGGCAGTTCTTCACAATGAGCTCTATCTCTCGGTTGGTGGGAGTGTACTGGAGATGCTGGCACTGTTTGTACAGTGGGATCTCCTCCTTGAACCTCTGCACCTCACCGTGAGTCGGTCTGTAATTACCGATGCCGTGCTCTCTCCGAACCACGTCCGCGATGAGAACGCTCATCGCCTGTCCCGTCCCGCCGGCTGATCTGATGGGCCCTGCGAAGTAGATAGCTAGATACTCGCTACCGTCCGAGTTGCGGCCAATCTTGGCACCGGCAATTCCCTCGAGGGGTGCCACAAGAATTCCTTCGGTGAGCACCGCCAGGCCTACCCTGACCGCACGGTCGATCGCCTGCTCCCGGGTGGCAGCGGGCATTTTGGCCACCTCCTTGGCCAGCAGGAGGGAGACCTCCTCCCGGTTGTAATCCTCACTGAGCTCCCTAATCCGCTCGGCCACACCCTCGACCTTCCAGTCAGATAGTATCTTCTCTACCCTGGAAGCAAGGTCTTCGGCCTTGGGAATCTCCACATAGGTCTCGGGGTCGAGCCCTCTAGATCTTGCCCTTCTGGCAACAGAGTAGCAGCGCTCGGTCTCCTCCATCAGTGATTTAAAGTAGAGTTCCATAGATTCGCTGCAAGCAAGCTGGTGCATCCTCTCTCCCCTCGGGAAGACCCATGAGATAATGGGCTTCATGATAGATAATCATACCTCGGATGAGAGCTTGGGACTCGCTGCCAGCACCTCCATGATGGCCACCCTCAGCTCCTCCACACCCTCACCGTCAAGGGCAGATATCTTGATCCTGTCCGAAGTGGACCGCCCAAGATCGACCTTGTTCTCAACCTCTATGATCGGTACTTCTGGCATCCACTCCTTCAGGGACCCCAAGAGATGGAGCTGAATATCGATGCTGTATCCAGAGGTCTCGGTCGGGTCTATCATGAACACGATCAGATCTGCCAGGTATTTGATCGCGAGAACCGCCTGCCTCTCTATGGCGTTCCTCTCCTCCAATGGCCGATCCAGGAGACCCGGGGTGTCCACTAGCTGGAAGGTCTGCCATCGATTCGTGAAGTGACCCACTCCCACCCCCTTGGTAGTGAATGGGTAGACGGCTATCGCAGGTCTCGCATTCGAAAGCTTCTCAATAAGCTGGCTCTTACCTACATTCGGGAAACCGGCTATGACAGCTGTGGGAATACCTGTATCGATGTTGGGGAGTTTCCTGAGTTTATTCCTGGATTCGCCAAGGAACTCCAGATCTTTGGATATCTGACTCACAACTGAAGAGATCCTGCCGTAGTACTCTATCCTCAGGTGATCGACTACGGTGACATCCTTTGACCATCTGATCCTCCTGAGGTATTCGCGTTGAAGGCCTGAGCATTTCTTGGCGCACCAGCTGACCGCCCCTAACGACTTCTTAAGAGGGTCCACTCCAACCAGTACGTCCACCAGTTCTGAGTAGAATTCCTCCTTTCTGTCGAGATTGGGGAAGGCCTTCACATACTTCATGAGGGTCGAATTCAGCACATCTCCCGAGGCTGAGATCTTTGCGAGCGAAGTCTTCTTGGCGGTATCCAACCTGGTATTGCCCCTGAGAGTGATCTTGGACGCTTTGTGAAAGGCTTTGTCAAGAAGCTCTTTGGATGTGAGTATGGTGGGAATTTTCCTTCCCCAGTCGATCATGACTCTGATAAACGTATAGGAAACATTTAACCCCTACTACGGGGTTGTGTGAACTAGGTGTCCCTATGGCCTACGATTTGGAGTACAGGGTATGGCTCAAGCGTAACGGCCGATTCCTCATCAGCAACGGAAGGTCAAGACTTCTGAGGTCCATTGAGGAGAAAGGATCGATATCCAAGGCGGCGGAGGAGATGGGGATGTCCTACCGCCACGCATGGGGGGCGATCAAGAAGATAGAAGAGGCGCTTGGTACCAAGGTCATCACCTCTGAAAGGGGCGGTCAAGAGGGGGGTGCGTCCCAACTCACCGAGGCGGGAAAGGAAGTTCTTCTCGCTTATGAAAACCAGGTCATGATGATCGATGACCTTATCAAGAATCGTTACCAGAAGCCCACCCTGGCTGCGGATGGTATCGTGATTATTGACGACCAGGTGGTCTTGATCCGCCGAGGGAGGGAGCCTTACAAGGGTTGCTTCGCCCTACCTGGGGGAATTGTCGAGTATGGAGAGAACGTTGAAAGCTGCATTGTCCGGGAACTCGAGGAGGAGACAGGACTGCGCACCGAGATACTCGACATGGTGGGCGTCTATTCCGAACCGGGAAGGGATCCCCGCGGACATTTCGTTTCAGTGGTGTTCCACCTGGCGAAGATCGGGGGTAACATGGAATCCGGTGACGATGCGGCGGAGGTGAAGCTCTTTCCCCTGGACCAGCTGCCGGAGATGGCCTTTGACCATTCCCAGATACTGAGGGATTTCATCGAGATGAGGAGCGAGATGCTCTGATCGCAGAGCCTGACGGCTCTGTAAGCTATTTCTATTGTTAAGACGTTATGTCGATTGTAATGATCGATAATAAGCTCGACCGGGAGATACTCCAACTTCTGCAGAAGAACGGAAAGCTCACCTACGAGGAGATCTCGAAAAAGGTCGGAAGCCCACCCTCCACGATCAGGGATCGCATCAAGCGCATGGAGGAGAATCGTCTTATCCTTGGATATTCCACCATTATAGATGAGGAACGTGTGGGCATGGCGGCGGACGCGTACATCGCGGCCGACGTCCCTCCTGAACGGATCTCAGAGGCATTCGCCGCCCTTTTCTCCATGGAAAGGGTCTCTGAGATTCTGAAGATAACTGGGCAACGAAGGATCATGTTCAGGATTAAAGCGGTGAACAACGAGGAACTTATGTCCATCATCGACAGGGATATTCGTCCTCTTGGCTTCGATAACATTGAGATAAAGGTGGTGCTTGACCACCTCATACGCTACCCTGGACTTTGAACTCAGTAATATCTCTTAGAGACGAGCCAGAAGTTTCTTTGAAGGTTGCCCTCCTTGAGTTGCAGCTCGTGAACGGATTCGATGTAGTCGATTTCCTTCTGGCTGAAAAGTCTGGAATCGTACTGACATACGGCGGTGAAGCCTTTTGGCAGCCCAGCAATTGACAATGCCGCTTCATACCTAAGAACTTCTGAGAATAGCCCAGGATTATTGGCGGACCAGGACAGATCCCCTACGACCACTAGGCCCTTGTAGCCTTCGTCTTGAATTTCATTGAGAATATTTTTCCATTCAGCTATCCTCACTTCCAAATTGAAAGCGCCATTCTCAAGATAGAAGGGAGTCGCACTCATAAGTCTTAATCTTCCCTGTGCGATCCCTTCCTTTATTCTCCTAACGATTGATGAATCACCGTGGTTCAGGAAGTCCAGCCCAAGATCATCGACGATATAGATCAATATCTCATCCCTATCGATCCATTCAAGAATATCGCAGACCGTCCTCAACCGTTCCTTGTCGCAGGAATAAACTTGAATCGCGTGGTCCCCTCTCCTGTAAGCTTCAGTCCAAATCCCATCGTTCAAGCTACCACTTGTTCCCTTGCGTTTGACCTTCTAAGATTTCTCAATTCGATTACATAGCTGATTAGTATAAAGCTTTGCCACGATTTATCGGACATTGTGTAACTCTCACGGACTCCAGAAGGAAGTGGATTATTGGACGAACGTCCAAGAGTCATCGGAATTCGAGGGTCCGAATTGGATGTTTCATCAATGATTGTGATATGTAAGCCCTTTCATACGAAATATGAAGGCAAATAAGATACATTCATTAAGGAACAGGAATTTCGACCGATGCGGTATTGTATCTGACGATACCCTGCTTGTAAGGTTTGAGGCTCATCGCGAAATGAGGTGCATCACTTGCGTTTTGTATCTTGGAATGTGAACGGTATCAGGGCAATTCAGAAAAAAGGATTCTCGGAATGGATGGTGGAGAATGATTCTGAAGTGATCTGCATACAGGAGACAAAGGCCCACAAGGAACAGTTGAAGGATGATCTCCTCAGAATTGGTGGTTACCACTCTTATTTCTCCACTCCAGAAAGGAAAGGATACAGCGGGGTGGCCATATACACTAAGGAGGAGCCCCTTTCAGTCGAAGAGGGTAGCGGCTCAGTAAGTTTCGACATCGAGGGAAGAGTACTGATAGCTGAATACCCAGAGTTCTTCCTGATGAACGTCTACTTCCCCAATGGTAAGGCTTCAAAGGAGAGGCTCAGATACAAGATGGATTTCTATGAGCATTTCCTGAGGTTTGTCAATGAAAAAAGAAAGGAGAAGGGCGTAATCGTTTGCGGGGATGTCAACACCGCCCACAAGGAGATCGATATCGCAAGACCAAAGGAGAACTCCAAGGTATCTGGTTTTCTTCCTGAGGAACGAGAGTGGATCGACAGGTTTTTAGCCACTGGCTTCTTGGATACCTTCCGGGAATTTGACAAGTCTCCGAATCGCTATTCATGGTGGGATCTCAAGACCAGGGCCAGGGAGAGGAACGTAGGATGGAGGATAGATTACTTCTTCATCAGCGAAGAGTTGAGACCCAATCTTAAGGGGGCTGCCATCCACGAAGAGATCCAGGGATCGGATCACTGCCCTATCTCACTCGAAATGGACTTTTAAGAAAAAAGGAAAGAAGGTCGTTTGATTCCCTCTGGAAAATCAGTATTTGGGTCAGATACTGGCTGCTGACTTCCTCTGTTGGAGACCCAACATGATGTTGATTACTCCAAGGATAATGGCATATGTGGCGATTATCCACAGGATGGCCAGCACTCCAGCGCCCGGAAATAATATGATCAGTATTCCAAAAATCAGGGAAAGAAGCCCCGAAGCTGCTAGAAGACCCTTGCTCATATTATTGAAGACTCCGATGGCCTCTTGGGGTGTCCATACGGCGGCAATTATCTCGAACATCCCGAAGATCATCGCCCAAGCACCAACTAGGTATGCCATTGCCAAGAGGGTAATGTCCGGCCATGCAAGCGCGATGATGCCTATGATTATTCCAAGGATGCCTTGAGCTACAAAAAGCCAACGAGCCTGTTTCATGTCTTTTCCAATAATGCCACTGAATAGTGAGAAGAACCCCAGAAGCAATGCGAAAGAACCGAAAAGTATGGTAACGGTGAGCAGCGTGATCCCGGGTAGCACAAAGGCCAATATCCCGAAGATGAGGGCGACGAGTCCGACAGCGACCTTCTCCCACCACTTCCGTTTCTTCCACTGTTCTTCGATCTGTTTCATGTCCGTTTCGTCCATAGGTTGCACCTTTGGATCTGTTGTATGGTCTCACTCGAAATCAAACTAATGTTCAACGAGTGCACAGTTGCTTTTTTCAACGGAATCATAAGGATATGAACATATGAACATTTCTATTGCATCACTTCTATCAAAATCGAGAATTTAGAAAACAAATTTTACTGAAACCCGATAGAAAGGAAGTTTTTCTGATTATCACACTTTGTTAATAATGAGAAAAGGTAGAAGAATGAATTTAACCAAATTCTAATCATATGGAGTTAATCGAGCTCCTCGACCGCTGTCTATATGAGGACGAGCTTAGGGAGATACTGGTGACCATTGGTGAAACGCCAGATGGGATGAAAACCGATCTCCTGAATAAGCTGACACACTCAGATTATGATACGGCCGAGGTACTGAGACTCATCGATGAGGATATGTTGACAATCGTCTGCCTGGAGTCGGGCGTACCGACTGTCCCCAGCAAGGATGAGATGGTGGAGCTCATCTTGGAAGATATCCTCGGGGAGAAGCACGATTACTTCGAGATCTCAACCAAGAATATGGAGGCTGGCCTGCAACCCAACGCTACGGACTCTTTTGATGAAGAACTCCCTGACATAGACTTCGATGATGTCGTCAACAAGATCGGAGGATGGATTCCAGTCAACACCTACCTTCCCAAAGCTGTTATCACGAACGACCTTGGTGATTTTCTGAGGCGTGAGGGGTTCGAAGTTCGAGTCAAAACGGAATTCGATATTCGCTTGGGAGGGAATGTGGCGGTTGAGATGTCAAGAGGGAGGAACTCGAAGGACATAGATGAACTCCTTGAAAGGATTATACAGGATCTCGAACGTGTCGAATCGGTGGTCGGGGTCATGTATGGGGTCGAGAGCGAGGAAATCGTCGATCAGATGGAGGAAGCCCTAGAAGGAGCCTTCGAAGATCCTGATAGAGTGGCGATAGTCCTCATCTGATCCTTCAATAGAGTCGTATTCTCATTATTCAGTGCCAGCGTTATTTATCCTCTTCGAATTTCAACGATGTTGAATTCATGCAGAACCTTCTTCCTGTAGGTTTTGGCCCATCGTCGAATACGTGACCGAGATGGCCACCGCACCGCGAGCAGTGTACCTCTGTTCTCTCCATTCCCAGAGCGATATCGGTCTCGTATTCCACTTTTTCCTCCGAGACCGGCTTGGAGAAGCTGGGCCAACCTGTTCCCGAGTCGTACTTGTCCTCCGAAGAGAATAAGAGATTTCCGCAGCCCGCGCACTGGTACTTTCCCTTTTTCTTGTTGTTCCAATACTCATTAGCGAACGCGAATTCGGTTCCCTTCTCCCTGAGGACATGGTATTGCTTCCTCGTTAGTATCTTCCGCCACTCCTCCTCCGTCTTCTCTACCTCGTGGATCATGATAACGCCTCACTCAGGTCTAGAGAACTCCAACCACATGCCTATTAAACCTCCGAGGCACCACCGTAAGGTTGTCAAAGAGGCCGGCATGGAATTCTTAGCGGTGGAGAGCCTATATGAGGGCATGTACTCGACCGTTCTGGTGACGGCTCCAGATCTTGACGCTTCCAGAAAGATCTCGAGACGGGTCATTGAGGAAAGGCTAGCGGCGTGCGCCAATATATTCCCCATCCACTCGATATACAGATGGAAGGGCGAAGCCGTGGAGGAGGAAGAGCACGCCATACTGCTGAAGATCAGGTCGGAGGACTTCGAGGCTCTGAGAAACGCTGTCCTCGAGATCCACCCCTACGAGGTTCCCTGCGTGGTGAGGTACGAGATATCGGAAGGGCACCAGCCGTACCTGGACTGGATAGGGGAATCGACCCAAAGATGATCCTTCAGGGGGTTTGATCGGATGACCAGGATCGCCAGGGGTGGAAAGCACATTTTCGGTTGGTCCAGAGTGCGAGAGGACGGGACGTTCGCCGTGCCTCAAGAGGCGATCGAGGAGTATGGGCTCTCTCCTAGAGAAAGGCTGATCGTGGTAGGGGGGAGCAGGTCATCCGGAGGATTCTCGATCATCGGCTCGGATCGCTTGGAGAGGTCCCCTCTGCGAGAAGGCTTGGAGAAGATCCATGGGATCCTGAGTGGATCGATTGATGAGGGGAGTGCGGTGGCAGAGGGAGACCGATGCTACAGCAGGACCTCATTGCGAGAAAACGGGACTGCGTTCCTGCGAATCGAGACCCTTCTGAGCTTCGATATACACCCTGGTGACCTGTTGCTGGTGATCAGAGGAAGCGGCCTTGGTCCGAGCTTCGCGTGCAGGGGACCGATCGTGGAATCGGCAAGAGGGCATCCGGAAATAAGGATATTCGGGTAGAGATTTATCATTCCGGAATACCATCATCGAGCGAGGTGGCTCTTTGAAGGTGCTTGGGATATTGGGCAGCCCGAGAACATCCGGGAACACGCATGCGCTCATGACGAGCGTGATGAAGGGCTGTGATTCGCTGGGGGCAGAGACCGAGATCGTCGAGCTGGGGGACCTGGAGATCAAGGAATGCGATGGATGCCATGCCTGTTGGAAGGGGCGCGAATGCCCGAAGGGCGACGACATGCTGGACCTCTACGAGACGATGAAGAAGAGCGACGCCTTCGTCTTCGGAACTCCGGTCTATTGGTACGCACCCTCGGGACTGATGAAGATGCTGATCGACAGGATGGTCTACTTCAACTGCCCAGAGAATCGGATCAGCATTCGAGGAAAGGTTGCCACGTATGTCATTCCATTCGAGGAGCTCGATCCTGCCACGGCTGAGCCTGTGGAGGATTTCTTCAGACGATGCTTCCAATATCTAGAGCTCCGCTTGATAGAGGGCGTGGTCGTCCCGGGTGTCAACGCCAAGGGGGAGGTGTCCAGAAAGAGCGATGCCATGGAATCGGCGTACCAACTTGGGAGGAGTATCACCTCTTGCGGCCTTAGAGAATGAGGGCTCGCTCAAGATTCTTGCTCTCGGCATGATTAATCCGGAAGATCACCAAGGAACTCGCCCATCCTCCTACGGTACTCCATAAAAGCATGACGTCCCTCATTGGTGAGGCGGAGCATGGTGTGGGGTTTTCTCCCTACGAACTCCTTCACGACCTCGATGTACCCCGCATCCTCGAGCTTCTTCATGTGCGACGATAGGTTGCCGAAAGTGAGCCCCATCCTATTCATGAGGAATAGGAAATCGGCGCTCTCGAGGACGAAGAGGTTGGCCATGATCATGAGGCGAACGGGCTCGTGTATGGTCTTGTCGATATCCGTGACGCCAACCCTTACATCGATCGGCTCTGTCTCACCAGGCATCGCCAGCATTCTCCTTGCTCGATGGATATCTTCTGATGAAGAACACGACCAGCATTACCACTCCAACGATCAGGATGATTGCCCCGGACGCTATGGACAGGATCGAAGCCAACTCGTCCTCGATCGTCCCCGTCAGGTAGATTATGGATGCAATGACAAGACCGTAGAAGAAGATCCTTGTCGTTCCCATGTAGTAGGCGATCATTCCGAAGATCAACGCCACGATGATGGAGAATCCAATGTCCACTATGTTCGTCGACGGCAGAAGGTCCATGGCATATAGTATCCAGAGAGCGACTGTGGACAGTACCGCAGCAAGGACCATCACCAAGAGTGAAAGGTGTCTCCTCTGGCGCTTTGCTCCAAAGCGGGCCATTCCCAGGCGGGGGATTGTCACGTACCTGCGCCCGACGATGAGAATCCCGACGCCTACGAAGATGAGGACGGTGAACAGCACATTGTCCGTGTATATCCTAAGACCGAAACCCAGGAGCAGGAATCCTATGAAGATGTCCCAGAACCCGTCCTGCATGTAGGAGCTGAAGGCCTTCCTTTCGATCCTCTCTAGATCGAGGTTCTCATTCATCTTTCTACCTCCAGTCTATAATCAACTCTGTGATATTTATTACTTTGCAATACAAAGTTCTTCACACATTCAATGTCGCTTGAAGGAAACGAATTGCCCCCGCTTCCTCATTGAGTATCACTTCCAGAGGATTTGACAGACATGAATTTCCAGAGCTGAGAGGAACGAAGATGGCAAATGATCCCTGGTCAGGAGTAGGTTTTAATCTCATAGATCTCGCAGATACTCCTTGGTCACTTGGGCGAGTCGGTTGAGACCTTCCTCAATCCTTTCCAGACTGGACGTCGAGAAGTTGAGCCTCGCGCCCTGATCGTTTCCACCAGCGATGTAGAACGGCGACCCAGGCATGATGGCCACATTGTTCTTCAGTGCCTTTTGGAACAGCTCCATCGTGGAGCCCTCAGGAAGAGTCATCCACACGAACAACCCTCCCGATGGATGTGTGTGACTCACACCCTCAGGCATCAGCTCGTCTAAAAGGCGGACCATGAGATCCCTCTTGGCCTTGTAGTTCCTGTTGATCATCTCGATGTGGGCGTCAAGATCGTTATCCTGCAGCCACTGGAAGATTATCCTCTGAGACAGGAAATTCGAGTGAAGGTCCGTGGCCTCCTTGGCGATCGTGACCTTCTCCATTACCTCGGGAGGACCGACCATCCAACCGCAGCGCATCCCCGGTGAGAATATCTTGCTGAAGGAACCTGTTAGGACGACCTGCTCCGGCAATAATGAAGCAAGAGGGGGCAATGGATCAGAGTCGAAACACAGCTCACCATAGGCGTCGTCCTCGAGGACCAGTGTGCTTCCGCCCCCGATAATATCGACAACGGCCTTCCTGCCCTCCAAGGAGTATGTAGAGCCCATGGGATTCTGTGAGTTGGGTACGGAGTAGAAAAGTCTTGGTTTGTGTTCCCTTATAATCCGTTCCAGCATCTCCGGGTTGGGACCGTCTTCCTTCAGGTCTACCGGTCGGAAGCTGGGTTCGAAGACCGAGAAGCTCTGGACCGCGCCGAGATATCCTGGCTGTTCGATGGCCATCGACGATCCAGGGTCCAGCATGACCTTCCCAACCAGGTCGAAGCACTGCTGGGATCCGTTCACAATGATCATCTTCTCGGGGTCGACATCGAGTCCGTGCTTCCTGCGATACCTATCGGCTATGAATTCTCGTAGTGGAGGGTAGCCCTCAGTGATGCTGTACTGCAGGGAAGACCTGCCCTCCTCGGTGGAGAGGAGATCCTGAGCCGCTGCGGCCACGCTCTCCATTGGAAGGAGCGCGTTGTCGGGAAGGCCGGATGCGAAGGAGATTATCTCCGGGTCCTGGCAGATGCTGATCAGCTCCATGATGTATGACTTGGGCGTCACGGACATGCGTCGGGCGAATTCGAAGGTCGTGGGATCCCCTCAGAAAGGGGGGATGGAGCTGGTGCTATATACAGGATTCTCACCGAAGGGCGAAAGAGACCTGCCAAAGACGTATGGGATCCACAAGTAATGAGAGTAGATGATGATCAGTGAAAGAATGGAGATGTAAAGGGTTTCAGAAGGGAATAAACATCATTGCTATGCGGCCTTTGGCGACTTCCTATCTTGGAATCCGATTACAACATTGACTATTCCGAGAATAATAGCGAAGGCCGCAATAATCCAAAGGATCGCAAGAACGCCTTCCCCCGGGAAGAGGACGATGATGAAACCGAATATTAGAGAGATTATTCCAGATAAGGCAAGGATTCCTTTGCTCATCCCCGATGGGATGGCGTCAGGAGGTGCCGCTGCCGCGGCAACGATCTCGAATACACCATACATTATCGCCCAAAAACCGATAAGGTATGCAACGAACAATAGTGAGAGCCCAGGCCAGGTCATGACTATCAGACCGATTATGATTCCAAGTATTCCCTGGATGATGAATATGGTCCTTGCATTACCCAGATCCTTCCCTGCTATACCAGAAACTATTGCGAATATTCCAATCACCAGCGCAAAAGCACCGAACAACATGGTGATCGTATAGAGTGTCATGTCAGGCCAGGCGAAAGCCACTATCCCGAAGATTATGGCGACCACTCCAATGACCACCTTTTCCCACCACTTGCGCTTGTTCCATTCCGCTTGAATTTGCTTGACATCCATCTGTTCCATGAATCTTACCTCAGAGTCGATTCCATTGCAGCCAGTCAATCATAGACTTGATCGCTTCTAATGGAAGGTTAAGATTCTTTATTCGCACTTAAAGAATATGAATTTTTTCACTAATTGAATTGAACAATGCCACTAATCGTTGAAAGTCCTCGAGGCGTTTTCTGTAAATCCTAAATTTATATATAATACGGGGTAGAAATTTGATTAAGGGGGGTATCAAATGAAATTATCCGATATTGAGGGAATAGGCCCCGCATTCGAAAAGAAATTGACAGACGCTGGAATCACGAGCATCGAGATGCTGCTTGATAAAGGGGCAGCGGCCAAGGGAAGGAAGGAGATCGCCGAGAAGTCGGGTATCGATGCACCCATGATACTGGAGTGGGTCAACCGAGCAGATCTCTACAGGATCAAGGGGGTAGGTTCCGAATACTCGGACCTCCTGGAAGCAGCCGGTGTCGACACCGTACCCGAATTGGCCACTCGCAACCCGGAGAATTTGACCAAGAAACTTGAGGAGATAAACGCTGAGAAGAACATCGTTCGCCGCACTCCTTCCCTTTCAATGGTCGAGGATTGGGTGGCTCAGGCGAAGAAGTTACCTAAAGTTGTCACACATTGATTCAAGGATCTCAAATCAATCCTTCTATTCAAACCCCTTTCTTACTTTTTCTTGCGACATTGACCTGATTTAAGCCATTCTATGAATGGGATTACCAAAGCTTCAACTCAGATTGGAGGGGCCGGTATCCTTGTGTATGATGGAGTGCTGTTGTCCTCCTGTTCCCCAGTTCTCCTTCGGCGTCTCGTGAATCACGATGGTCACGGCGTCAGCCGGGATGTCTAACTGGGTGAAGGCTGCGGTGATCCTCTCCATCAAATCGGCTTTCCATCTGTCGGGTATGGGCCACATCTCGATCGTTACGATAGGCATCGACTCACCGATGATAGATACGATTTCCAGGGTAATAAACAGCCGGTTTCAGAGTTGAGAATCTCATGATATAGAATTTATTGAATCGTAGAATGTCAATTAATTTTATTATTGATCATATAATCCAGAGCGCGAATCGCATTCTTTCACAGTGCGTGGTTCAATCGATCAACGCTACCAATTTGACTCAACATAAATCTTAATATTAACAACCGTCATTGACAGAAGGTGGTGACCATGAAAGTCGAGTTGTATCATTCCTCAAAATATGGCAACGGCGCCATGGTGGCAGAGGAGTTCAGGGAGATGATGGGTACGAAGGGACATCAGGTCGGCATCCATCACATAAATGAGGTGAAACCCCAAGGGCTTGCTCAAGCAGACCTTTATGTCTTCATATCCCCCACCCGCCTGGGAAAACCGATCGGGGGGATGCGTCGCTTCCTGAAGAAGGTGGCCCTCCCTGCGGGCACCAAGTACGCGCTGATCGCAACGCACGGTGCCCCGGAACCGAACAAGAAGACCGGAAAGATGCCCACCCCAGAAGAGGTGGAGAAATATCAGAGAACCATACCGCTTATGGACGATGTTCTAAAACCAAAGGGGATGGTCAAGGTGGCGGATGTGAAGATCTACGTCACTGGTTTGAAGGGACCTCTCGAAGAGGGGTGGAGAGAGGATTTGGAAGCATTCATGGACAGGATCATCCATACTTCTGGTCATTGAAGTGCAGGAGATATCAATTTTCATCCGCTTGATGCGTTTGTCATTTCAGTGCAATTTGTCTTGATGTCCTATGTTCAAGGTAATTAAATCCATACTCAATCATCTGGGTCAAGCTGAGGAACCCCATTTTCTAAGCGAAGTACAGACAGAAAGATTTATTGCTCTGAATATATCATTTTGAGATTGCCAAATGGAGGGCCCACGGGGAGCGTGCTTCAAGGACGATGTCAATGCCTCTGCTGAGCACACTAGGCGATGTTCCCTTTGGGCTCCATTTAATAATGCACTTAATGTAGGCGACAATATCGCAATATTGATAGGAAAATACACTCAAACTCTCCATGTGGCGGGGCAGGGAGAGAGATGTCACCAAGCGTCAGGGTTTCTCCACCAAACAGGGGGAGTGCTGACCCCACTAAGATATTATGCCGTAGATGGATGAGCGGGACCTCGATATCGATAGTCGCCATTCTTCTGATAACTGCCTTCGTGGTCGTTCCTTCAAATGCTGAGGGTGCCGGTGTTCTTGATGATTGGTGCATCACAATGCTGGATACAGTTGATCAAACTGGCAGTTACACTTCTATCGCAATCGACTCGAATGACAGAAGTCATATCAGCTACTATGATGAGACGAATAGAGACCTGAAGTACGCCACCAATTCTGGCGGGAGTTGGAGTTATCAGACCATCGATGGTGCGGACAACGTCGGACTCCACACCTCGATAGCGCTTGACTCTAGTGACTGGGTTCACATCAGCTACTATGATATCACTAACAACGATCTGAAGTATGCAACCAACGCCGGAGGAGGTTGGAGCTATCAGACCCTGGACAGCAGTGGCAATGTTGGATGGGAAACCTCCATTGCCACCGACTCTAACGACAGGGTTCACATCAGCTACCGTGATGTTACGAACCAGGATCTGAAGTACGCCACCAACGCTGGAGGAGGTTGGAGCTATCAGACCCTGGACAATGCCGGAGATGTTGGTAAATTCTCATCGATCGCAATCGACTCGAACGATATTGCCTACATCAGCTATTGTGATATAACCAATTACGACCTCAAGTACGCCACCAACGCAGGCGGTGATTGGAGCTATCAGACCGTTGACGGCCAAGGTGAAATTGGATGGTACACCTCCATCGCTATCAACTCGAATGACAGAATCCACATCAGCTACTATGATTTGGCCAACAAGGATCTGAAATACGCCAACAACGCTGGAGGAGATTGGAGCAACCAGACCATTGACAGCAGTGGCAATGTTGGATTGTACACTTCCATTGCTATAGACTCGACCGACAGGGTTCACATCAGCTACTATGATACGACAAACGATGATCTGAAGTACGCTACCAACGCCGGAGGAGGTTGGAGCCTTCGGACCATTGATAGCTCTGGCGATATTGGATACCACACCTCCATAGCCATCGACTCTAACGACAGGGTTCACATTAGCTATTATGCCTTTACAAATTATGACCTCAAGTACGTCACGAACTCGGGTGGAGATTGGAGCAATCGCATCATTGATGGTCCCGACGATGTCGGATACTATACCTCGATAGCCATCGATTCGAATGACAGAGTCCACATTAGCTATTATGATCAGACGAACAGGGACCTCAAATATGCTACCGACGCAAGCGGGGACTGGAACTACCAGACCATTGACAGTTCGGGTGAAGTCGGATTAGAGTCTTCCATCGCTATCGACTCAAACAACAAGATCCACATCGCCTACTTCGATACGACAAACGATGATCTGAAGTACGCTACCAACGCCGGAGGAGGTTGGAGCCATCAGACCCTGGACAGTTCCGACCGGACTGGTTATGACCCCTCCATTGCCGTCGACTCGAATGATAAGGTCCACATCAGCTACTTCTATTGGTTGACTCAAGATCTGAAGTACGCTACCAACGCAGGTGGAGACTGGAGCTACCAGATCTTAGACAGTTCTTCTCTGAATGGCTGGCACTCGTCCATTGCCGTCGACTCGAACGATAAGATCCACATCAGCTACTTTGATGAAACGAATAGGGATCTGAAGTACGCTACCAATTCTGGCGGAAGTTGGAGCTATCACACAATCGACAGTGCGGATGACATCGGACTCTACACATCGATAGCGCTTGACTCGAACGACAGGGTTCATATTAGCTACTATGATTTGGCCAACAAGGATCTGAAGTACGCCACCAACTCTAGTGGAAACTGGAGCTGTCAGACCCTGGATAACGCCGGTGATGTTGGAAAACGCACATCTATCGCCATTGGCTCGAACGACAGGGTTCATATCAGCTACTATGATTTTACGAACCAGGATCTGAAGTACACCACAAACGCATTTGGAGGTTGGAGCTATCAGACCCTTGACGGTTCTGGAATGGTGGGCGAATTTAGCTCATTGGCCATCGATTCGAAGGAGAGGGTTCATATCAGCTACCTCGATGGAACCAATCTCGACCTCAAGTATGCATTTCTGTTCCTTTCGGTTCCTTCCGGCCCAGGCAACTTCCATGTCGAAGCCGGAGATTCATTGGTGAACCTGGACTGGTCCGCCCCGTACGATGGCGGATCCTCGATCACCGGTTACAACATATACAGGAGCACAACGCCCGGCTCAGAGATACTTCTTGCGACAATAGGCAACGTCCTCCTATACACGGACAACGACCTGACCAACGGTGTTACCTACTACTACCGGGTGAGCGCGGTGAATCCCATTGGAGAGAGTGGGCTGTCAAGCGAGATCTCCGCCATCCCAGCAACGATTCCGACCGCCCCTCAGAACCTGCAGGTCACGACAGGGGACGGATACATCAACCTCACCTGGGGAGCTCCAGCGGACGATGGGGGAGATCCTATCACCAACTACAAGATCTATAGGGGTACCTCCTCTGGAGGAGAGATGTATCTTGGTACGGTAGGCAACCAGCTGTACTTCAACGACACCGAAGTCACAAAGGATGTCAACTATTTCTACGAGTTGTGCGCCGTGAACGGTATCGGGGATGGCCCATTTTCCATCGAGGTCAACGCAACCATTGGCGTCAGCGGAAATGGTGGTCTGGACATCGTACTAATAGCGGTGGTCATAGCTACGGTCGCGGTGATAGGTGTCGCCGTGGTCCTGGTCATGAGATCCAGGAAATAGACGAATTTCCGATGTGAAATCGTTTGAATCTCTATCGTTCGCCCTCGGATCAGTCATCACTGGCCATAGTACCGGTATTTCGGTAGGGGGAAACGCTAATTATCAATGTGCCCGATTGAATGAAACCATTGGCAGTTGAAGATCATAAGCAAGATTCTTCGAATGGGATCCATGACTGCAGGTATCTGAGAGGGGATGAGTGCTACATCACTGGGTGGAAATGCAAACGCGAACCTTCATGGTGTTCCCTATCCCGCGAGGATTACATGATCCTCGACGAGAGGGAGGAGGAATGCATGGAGCGTCCCGACAGATATGTCTGTCGTGGATGCAAGGAGGTCTTCCCAGGTAGGATGGTCGAACTCCACATAACCTACACGGAGGAGCGGAACCGGATCGGATATTTCTACTGCGCCTCCTGCCTTGCACTGCTTCTAGGATACAGATGATTAGCAACACAACAATTCAACTTGTATCCAGATTCATCTATCGAGGCAACTAAAAAATTCTATCTATTGCCAATCAGGTATATCCCTGATGAATGCCACAGAGGAGTTCTTTTCAAGAGATTCCTTCGCTAAAGAGTCCGGCGTAGTCCTCCTAGAAGCCTCACCGGGTAGGGCCAGGGTGAAGATGGAGGTCGCTGAAAAGCATCTGAACAGCCATGGTACGGTTCATGGAGGCGCCATATTCACACTTGCCGATACCGCCTTCGCCGTTGCGTCCAACTCTCACGGCGTACCTGCCGCGTCAATAAATGCTCACATTTCATACATGAAATCCGTTACTTCTGGTGCCCTGTACGCCGTGGCTGAGGAGATCTCGCTGAACCCCAAGATCGCGACATACTTGGTGAGTGTCACGGACGATTCTGATGAGAGGATCGCCACGTTCCACGGCATGGTCTATCGAAAGACGCCGAAGAGGGAATGAGCGAACTTTGATGAGGATGAATAATCGAGAGGCCGTCGACCTTGGAACGAGACTGACTGAATCCATCTCAGATTAGAGCATTTCATTAGGACTCTGAGATTATTGATCCTGAATACGGGTTTGAAAGAATGCTGCTCAGAAGTCTGACGAAATCTGACGATAGAAACTAGGATGGTTCTAGAATCTGGGCCACGAACTTCTCAACTATTTCCTGCCAGCCATCCTCCAAGGGACCTTTCATATTCTCAGGTTGAACGAAGACCTTCATCTCCGCCACCTTCCTCAGACCCTTGGCCTTGAGCTGTTCGTCGATCATTGGTATGGTGTGTCGCTCCTTCTCCAATTCCTCTTCCGATGGAATAATACCGGTCTTCTTGTTAGGTCTGGCCGCACTAAAGGTGCCGAAAACCGCATACTTCGTCCCTGATGGCAACGACAGTTTCTTCAGGAAGCGGATCATCCCACCGACAGCCTTCCCGAAATGCGTCGGTGAGCCAAAGACATAGAGGTCGGCAGATGGAAGATCCTTGGGGCTCACTTCCTTGATGTGATGAATGTTGACCTCATTGCCCTTGGCCATCATGAGCCTCTTGAACTCCTCTGCCACCTTCGCTCCATTCCCATATTTCGAGGCGTGGTAAAGCTCGACCCTCATTCCAACACCGATCCCGATATCCATTTCCTCCTAATTATTCTTAGCGTGGACATCAGATGGTCAAGGAAGTCCGGGAGGATCACCCGGTCAAGATCCATTGGTCCTTCCGTCTATGAAAGATCGACCAAGATCTCGCCTTTCGAAGGTAATTGTTGAGGATGCTATGGGCTCCTGTGAAATCAGAATGTCACCACAGAGGGGCCCCGCAGGACTCGCACTTGCTGCTTCCTGGGAGGTTGACCCTTCCGCAGTACTGACATTTTCCAGTTGCTTTGATATCCTGGATCCTCTTCTCCCAGGAGGCGGCTTCCTTCTTGTTGAGAACGAAGGCCAAGGAGAAGAGGACGATGGCCACGATGAAGAGGCCTATGGCCAATGGCCAGAATCCAGATGAGGCAGCTGCCGCTACTATCGAGAAGGCGAAACCGAAGAACGCCAGCAAACCGCCGATTCCCGCCATCACCAGAACCAATACCGAGGTCTCGAACTGAGGTCCCGGCCTGTCCTGAGCTTTCTTCAATGGATCGTTGGAGCCATGCAATGATCGCTCGACGGGAGGAATAGTATCGCTAATCGCAGCCATGGTCATCATTCCAATCGTTCAAGAGGTGAACCTGTTCCCGCATTCCGAGCAGTAATTGACCTTGCCCCTGACCTCATTCCCGCATTCTGGACACTTCTCGACGAGCTTGCTCCCGCACTCCGGGCAGAACTTCGACGAAGAGGGTATTCTCTCCTTGCACTCAGGGCACTCCATCATTCCGTCCATACGTATCTTATTGCCGCATTCGAGGCAGAACCTGGAGTTGGATGGTATCTCCGCGCCGCATTTCTCGCATCTGATCGCCCCCTGCACGACCGACGATGATTGATTGGATTGGGACATCCCGCCACTCATGGCCCTTCCCATCTCCAGTCCAGCACCGGCCCCGGCGCCAAGTCCTGCGAAGAGCCCTGCCGCCGATCCGTCTCCCTTGGCAGCGCCCTCGCCCACGCCCTCTATGGCCTTTCCGGTCTGGTACTGCATGTAGTTGACCTCCAGGGCACCCATGGCACCCCTGCGATCGATCGCGGCCTGCACCTCGTCGGGTAGGTTGATGTTGAGCCCCGCGATATTCATGATCCGGAGCCCGTAGGCTTCCACCTCGGCGGAGATCTTGCTGAGGGCCATATGCTCGATCTCGTTTAGATAGGCGGGTATATCCAGAACAGATATCCCCTTGTCCCGGTTCAGCTCACCCAAGACATCGTTCAGGGTCTGGACCAGCTCGAACCTCAGCCATTCTACGATCCTCTCACTCTCGGTGATCCCCTCGCTCCCGACGAACTGTGTTATGAAGAGGGTGGGGTCCACCACCCGGTACGAGAACTTGCCGAAGGCACGTATGCGGACGATGCCGAAGTCCTTGTCCCTGAACGCCAAGGGCTCGGTCGTGCCGTACTTCCCCCTCATCTCCCTTCTTTGAATGTAAAATATCTCGCCCAGCTGCTTGATGCCCAGGCTCTTGGCCACCAGCTCCCCCAGGACCGGGACATTCAGGGTGGTGACCGCATACCTTCCAGGGCGGTCGAAGACATGCAGGGCCTTTCCGTCCCTGAAGAAGACGGCGAACTCGTCCTCCCTCACGATGACGTTATCGTTCCATCTGACATTCCTGGGATAGCGGTACATGACCCTCTCGCCCTTCTGCGCATCCGCCCAGGCATATGTATTACGGGCAATGTTACCGGGTTCTCCCTTTCCACCGTTGAACATCAGAATGCCTCCAGACCGGCGATCATGACCCGCCTTCTCTCGAAGAGCTCATCGAAGTCATCAAGGCCCTTGGACACTGCCTTCACTCCGCGGTGGACGGCCTTCGAATCGCCGCTGTCGAGGGATGTCTTAAGATTGGCAACGGTGTCGCGCATCCAACTCACCCCCTTTAAAAGGCTGAGATCCCACTCGTAGAGCTGGTTCAGTTCCACCTGCTCAATCCTGAAGTCGGCTGAAATACCAGTATAGCCCTGCTCCGCATGCCTGATCCTCTCCTCGATGGCAGAGCACCTCCTAACGAGGATCCCGGTCTCCTCGATCAGATCAAGCTCTTTCTTCCTGACCACGATTTCTCTGCACCGTTCCAGCCCTTTTCGAATGCTTCCAAGACTGCTAGCCAACTGCTCTCGCAGCAGCGAGTCCGCGACCCTGAGGTCCTCCCTCTCCCTGTAGCCGTGGAACCCCGGGATGAGGAGTTCGATCTCCTTGATCAATCCCCTGTCCTCGACCACCCTTCTCCTCAAATCAGACATGATTGACCCTCTGGCAAAGGTAAGATTATCATTATCGGAACAGGTATGATTCAATCAAACCTTTTTAAAGAATTGATTTAAATTTCATCGATTGAGATTATCACGTTGAGTTTCCGCTCACAACGAGTATGAAATGGTTGAAACGTGTTTTCGCCTCGATTCCAGATATTTCAAGTCTGGCCCTATCTGAGTCTAATCTTATGAATGGGTGAATGGTTTCGCGGAGATTGATGATGAGATAATAATTATCCATTATCGACTGCAGTAAACACTGTTAACAATAATTTTATCGTCTTAGAGAACTATAATTTCCACATCCTGGGGCAGGAGGAGGTGAATTAAATCGATTCCATTACAGGCTATTAGCAAATTTAAAAATCTTAGTACCTTTATATTAAATAATATTTAATAAACATGAAGGCGAGATGAATGAAGATAAAGAGAATTCTATTGTTTGCCGCCTTGGCCCTATCCATGGTTCTGGTGGCATTCATGGGATTAATTAGTGCCTACACATTAGATATCGACGATGATTTCATCCCATTGATCAATGGAGATCAAGAGAATCTAGGTGCGGATGAACCTCTAACCGGATGGGTGGTGTCGTATCAAGACAAACCCGAAGGTAAAAGACTATTACTATGGGAGGAACATGGCGGGTGGTGGGCAGATGCCGAGAAAAGGCCCCCATTCGACGGGCCTGGTAATCCTCCTCCGAACAACCCTGGAGATGAAGATGACCTGCTCTGCTGGGCGGCCACCGCCTCGAACATGCTGGAATGGACTGGCTGGGGATTCGTTGACGGAATGGACGGTACCGATGACTTTTTCCAATACTACCAGGATCATGTCACCGATAACGGTAGCAACACCAAATATGGGTTGGAATGGTGGTTCAACGGGAACCTGAACACCCCTGGAGTCAATTGGTCGGAGGAGGACGTCGATGTGGACGGTTTCTGGGCTCCCACCTACGACTGGTCCACATATGTCGATGAAACGGGGCTTAACTTCAGCGTATTGCCCGACATAAAACACTTCCTGACGCTAGGAAATGCAGTTGGCCTGAGCATCTGTCCAGTCTCTGGAGGAGGCGGGCATGCCATTACATGCTGGGGAGTGAACTACGATCCCTTTCCAGACCCTATGGACCCGAACGGATGGTATCTCGGAATATGGGTGACCGATTCTGACAACAATAAAAGCACATTGAATCCTGACGACTGGCTGAGGTACTATGAGGTCGAGTACGACTTCGATAAAGGATGGTGGTACATGCCTAACTATGGAAGCGGTTATCAGATAAGATATGCGTATGCACTGATGCCATTCCCGGGGGAGTCCCGTCCTGTAGCTGATCTTGGCGGACCATACGTAGTGAATGAAGGCGATATCGTATTATTCAATGCCGCTGGTAGTACGGATGATGACCCCCTCCAGTACCGATTTGATTTCGATGCTGATGGAGAGTGGGATAGATCCTGGTCGTCGTTCGGTAATGCCAAGAATAGATGGTACGATGACTATGTAGGGGACGTATATCTGGAGGTGTCCGACGGAAGGTTGAGAGATATGGACATAACTACAGTCACCGTCAACAATGTTGCCCCCACCATTGCAGTAACCGGAGGAACCTGGAGCCATCAGACAATTGACAGAGGTGCCAATGTTCAATCACACACGTCCTCAGCCGTCGACTCCAACAATAAGGTGCACATCACCTATGTGGATAGTGACAATGGCAATCTAATGTACGCCACCAACGCTGGAGGAACCTGGGTCCATCAGATCATTGGACATCATGCATGGTTGCCCTCAATCGCCATCGACTCTAACGACAAGGTGCACATCAGCTATTGTGATTACACGAATAATGACCTGAAGTACGCCACCAACGCCGGGGGAAGCTGGGACATACAGACCATTGAAGCGTCTGGTGTGTATTCTTCTTCGTCCATCGCCCTCGACTCCAACGACAAGGTGCACATCAGCTATACCGGTAGTGGATGG
>JAAEEP010000021.1 GCA_013415695.1 Methanomassiliicoccales archaeon
AGGTACCACTGACTTTGTGGAAGGCCTGACAACGCAGCTCTACGACTCGACCAGGGGAGATTTGATCTACTCTGATTTCGGGATAGGTAACCAGACGATCGATGTATACAGCGGGACTTTCAAGATCGTGCTCAGTGCTCCTGGATTTGAGAAGCAAGCATTCAGATACACTGTGAGCGGTAGTTCTTCCATAACCAGGGAGATGAACGACTCAAGTGCGATCAGGGCTTTCGCATACATTGATGGAGCACCGGTGATCAGCGGTCTTTCGGCATACTTGGTATCAAAGAATGTAAATGATCTTGTAGAGGAGAGGATCTTAGAACCAAGGAGCATTGGGACCAACACTTTCGTGATCGATGCTTCTGATGGGGACTATTGGTTAGTCGTTGACGCCAACGGTGCAATCTCGAACATCACTGACTTGACGGTCAATGGGAGTGCATCATTAACCGTTAACCTGGAAGCTGAAACGATTGAGACCGAAAGCTGGAACATCGAATATGGAGATTGGAACGGATTCGATCTTACCCGTGATTTCTCATATAACCGTGATCACACCTTCTTCGCCTTCGATTATTCCTACCTCGGTTCAATAAGGATGCAGATCGACTTCGAATTTGGAAACGGTAACGGTTATGTTGGTGCTGAAGAGGCTGCCCGCTTCATAGATGCCGTGGCAGAACTTGGACCCTGGTATGTCTCAACTATCAATCTATTGAACATAAATGGTACTTCTTATCTTTCGAACACCGCTGGATTATCCACTTGCTCAATCACCAACATTGGAGGATTGGTAACCAAAGCGGATGGCTATATCGGGTCAATGGTGACTAACTACACCTCAATCAGCCCGATCGACGCTGATGCCTCTAATTACATCGGCGCAGTCAACGTCATGACTGGTGTTGAGCATTCCAGTGATGCCCCCATGGATAGAACTTACAACTTCGTGCTTCCAGATGGATACGAACTTGTGGGGAACGAGACAGATGACCCAGATGTCGCCGTGAAGGGGTACACTACTGTTTCAATAACTCCTGATATCGACATGTCTTGGGGTACCGCCAATGTTGACCTGGAGATCGAGGCTTCCGAGGCTCCATCCGCAGTAGCTGCGATCGAGACTGGTGAGTTCGCTTACGCAGTCATCGACAACGATACATTACTGTACTACATCGTCCGGGAGAATAATTCGATCAACTTCACCGCTGTGGGATCATTCGACCCCAACGGCAACCCACTGAAATACCAATGGACATTCGGCGACGGTGACGTGAAAACCACCACAACTATTCGCTACGAAAAGACCTATGAGCAGAAGGCTTACGAGCTCGATGCCAAGCTAACCGTGATCGATGTGGCGGGACTTACGGACGAAGCTACCTTCAAGGTGCGTGTTGACGGGTTGAATCCAATCCCCATGATCATCGTGGACGGCGAGATAATTCCCGCCGGAGGAACGGTGAATACGGGTCAGGACCAACCCCTAGTGTTCGACGGCAGCGGTTCGGTTGACTGGATCAATTCGCCCTCTGACCCGGAACAAGGCATAATCGTCAGCTGGCACTGGGACTTCGGTGACGGTAATAGCACCACCGTGGTGCTTGCGGAGAACGTCACCCACGCTTACGAGGACGCAGGAACATTCAATGTAACCCTTAACGTAACGGACTCGGTTGGCCACTATGCGATAGAAAATATCACAATCGACGTGAATGACACCACGCCTCCCGTGGTACAGTTTCAGGTTCTCAACTCCGACTTCGTCGACATATCCGAGGAAGCTCCTATAGAGAATGAGACTCTCTACTTCAACGCCAGCGAGACCTTCGATAACTACTATCCACAGGACGAGCTAACCTTCGTTTGGGACTTCGGTGACGATTCGAACGGCACAGGCATCAATGTGAGCCATTCATACGCGTCGATTGGCACCTTCACTGCCAAACTGACCGTTACCGACCCCGCTGGTAACCAAGCTAACGAGACCATGGATATCACTGTCACCTCTTCACCCAGGCCTGATCTGAGGATCACATCTATAACCACTGATCCCAGCAGGTTCACCGAGGGTCAAAGTGGTAGGATAATGGTCAATGTCACCAACGTGGGTAACGATAACGCCACCGGTGTGAAGGCCACCTTCTATCTCCTCAAGACAGACGGTTCCAAGGAACTGCTAGGCGAGTCCACCGATCTCACCATAAACGGTTCTTCCGCGAGCCTCCTCGTGCCTGATCAGTCTGGCATCATTACATGGTCCTGGACTCCAGGAGGCAAGGGTAACTTCACCATATATGTTGAGGTTGAGGCACTTCGTGAGATCAACAAGCAGGACAACCACGACACCATTAGCATCGATGTTCAAGAGGCTGCTTGGAAGGCCGCCGCCATCTACGGAGGTGTCTTTGCGGTCATCGTGGTCATCATCGTCCTCTTCTACATGAGGAAGCGCCTGCCATGGGGAGCGAGCAAGGCTCCAGCCAAGACTCGCAAGTCCAAGAAGTAGTAACAAACCACTTACACAACTCTTTTATTTTCTTATTTCCCTCCTTTCATTCAATGTTCTGGCGCCTATTAGATACTGATAAAGCAGCTCCGGCGTATACCGCGGCCTGCGATGAAGCAATCGTCAAGGCCAGGCAGAAGAAACTCGTGCCTGATACTCTGCATCTTTACAGGAGAGACAGGCCCACTATATCGTTAGGCTACTTCGAGAGAATTGACGAAGCCGTCAACCTCGAAGCAGTGGAAAAGAGGGGCGTTCAACTGGTCCGCCGCTTCTCCGGTGGCAGCGCCATATATACTGATCAAAATCAGATCATCTATGCAGTGGTGATGAGACGTGATCTTCTACCAGAAGACCCAAATGAGATCTATGAGATCATCTGCTCCGCCCTCATACGGGCAATGGACAAGATGGGTCTGGACGCCGAATTCAAGCCGGTGAACGATGTCCTTATCAGAGGAAAGAAGGTGTCTGGAAGCGCCCAGAAGTTGGAGAAGGACGTGGTGATCCAACACGGGACGGTGATAGTGGATTGTGACTTCGATATGATGTTCGACGTCCTCAGGACGGGGGATAAGAAAGTGCGCTCCCAGGAGGGTATGACCTCCATCTCAAAGGAGCTGGGGAGAAAGGTATCCATGGAAGAGGTGAAGACCGCATTGATCCAGGGCTTCGAGGAGACCCTCAGCGTGAGTGTCAGAAAGGGGTCTCTTACCCACTATGAAGAAAAGTGCATCAAGCGCCTCATAGAGACCAAGTACGGTAATGATGAATACACTCAGCTGAGGTAACTAGAAATCCGCAGATTCCAGGTCGAGCAGTGCGAACTTGCGGTCGTCCATCAGGAATCCAAGTTTGGCATGGAGCATGATGGACTCACGGTTGTCCAAGGTCACCGAGCTGAGAACCGCATCGGCTCCCTTCTCCTTCGACTCCTGGACCAATTTTCTAATCAGCAGCACCGCGATTCCCTGTCTGCGGTAATCCGGATGAACGCCCATATTCTCTATCCATATCACCTTCTTGAGGCTCTGAACGTACCTCATCTGCTGGGCAAAGATGAACCCTACAACCATGCCATCCTCTCTGGCAATGAAACTCAGACCACCATTCATGTAGAAATCAAAGGCATCCTCGCTTGAAGCTCCAAGCTGGTCTATCAGATCTTGGGAAAGGTCTTCCCAGCTGATAGCTTTCGATCTATTCAAATACTCCTTAAAGAGGCGAAGCTCCAGACGCCTCAGCTCCGCCTTGTCGTCTTCTCGGATCTCTGATATCTCCACCATCACATCTCCTCAGGAGCAACGATCCCCAGGGTATTAAGGGTATTCTTGAGAACCCACATTGTCGCCTCTACAAGGGATATCCTCGCGCCCCGGTTCTCCCCAGATCGAAGCACTGGAACATAGGTATAGAATTGATTGAATGCCGAGGCGACCTCCTGCCCGTAGGACGGGAGAAGGTGAATACGTCTTTTCTCGGCCGCCTCCTCTAAGACGCCTGGAAAGCGCGCCAGGACGCGGATGAGCCTTCTCTCGTAAGGATCTGTCAGGAGGGATGAGTCCACAACTGTTTCATATTTCCCTGCTTTTCGAAGGATGCTGCAGGCCCTGGCGTGAGAGTACTGCAGGAAAGGAGCGCTGTTACCCTCAAAGTTCAGAGCGTCCTCCCACCGGAACACCATCTGCTTTTCCGATTGAACCCGTAGTATGTTGTAGCGAATAGCCCCTGAGCCGATGGCCTTGGATATCTCCATCATCCGCTCCTCGGTAAGATCCGTCCTGCGCTTCCTAACCTCTTCGAGCGCACGCTCCTCCGCCTCCTCGATGAGATCGTCCAGGTTGACGACAGTCCCTCTCCGGGTGGACATTTTGCCCTCGGGAAGGGATACAAATGAGTAGAAGACGTTTTCGGGCTTTCTCTCCTCTCCAAGTATAGTGAGCGCCGATGCCAGTTGCTGCATCCCAAGCTTCTGGTCCTCTCCGAGGACATTGATCAGATGATCTGCGCGGGAAAACTTGTTCAGATGATACGCGAGATCTCTAGTAGTATACAGGGTGGTACCGTCGTTCCGGGTGAAGAACCACCTTGTGTCGTGACCGTGGACGCCGAAGCTCTCCAGGTCCAGGTAGTATGCGCCCTCCTCCTCCATGGCATATCCAGAGGATTTCAACCGATCCACCACTTCTCTCGCCGTGCCATCAACTATGAACTGGGATTCCCAGACGAGACTGTCGATCTCTACACCCACCTTTTCGAGGGAAATACCTATTCCATCCAGCATTCTCTTCGCCGTCCTGCGAACGCGGTCGATGATGTCCTGGTCGCCCTCCTCGAAGCGGCGGAGCATCTCCTGAATAGCCTCGCCCACATGGGGATCGAACTCCATGAGATGATTGGCCTTCCTATAGTAGCCCACCAGCCTGTGGTCCACCTTTTCACTCTCCGGAACCTCCACCTGATCCTCGGTAAGGTTCTCTAGGCCCCAGGTTAGGAGCACTACCTGCTTTCCAACATCGTTGACGTAGTACTCGGTGATCACATCATGACCGTAGAAGCGAAGACATCTGGCGAGGGTGTCACCGATCAGGGGATTCCTGGCACGTCCGACATGAATTGGACCCGTGGGATTGACTGAAGTGTGCTCCAAGAGGATACTCTCCATTTTGCCATTTCCTTTACCGTAGTCTTCCCTTGTCTCCAGGATCTCCTTGAGCGTGGTACCGATGAGCAGATGGTCGTCTGCCTTGAAGTTCAAATATCCCCTCTCGTTCCAAACCCTGGTGAACAGCTTCATGTCTCCCATCTTTGAGGCAAGCTCATCCGCAATATCCATGGGAGACCGCTTCAATATCTTGGCCAGGGGGAAACATGGGACTGCAAAATCCGCAATATCTGAAGGCGGGGTCTCGATCTCGAATGAGGCTTCCACGCCTATCGACTCCAAGATCTCCCTGACCTTACACTCGACCTCTTTCCTGAAAGGCTCTATCGGGTCCATGATCAACCACCAATGTTGAATCTCAAAATGGCAGCTATACCACCAAAGGCCTTCATCAGCATCTCTCCCTCCTCCGAATCCTCAGAGATAAGCTCGACATGAGTGCCGACCTTGGATGCTTCCTCGAAGAAGTCGTCGATCAGGTCAACACCCTCCAGTTCTTCCACCTCTGCTTCACAGTCAACGCATTTGACACTGTTGCGACGCTTGTCAACGTTCACACGGCCCTTCCAGCCACAGTTAGGGCAGTCCACGACAACCCTGTCCTTTCTCAGGCCCTCAGATAGCAACAGTGTGTCCACCGCTCCGAGCTCCAGAGCATGCCTCACTTGATCCTCTCCATACGCCGACAGGCCACCGTCAGGCTTCCGGATCTCGTGGAGTAGACGCTGTATGAGCTTCTTCTCCCTCATTAGGTCCATATCCTGGAGCTTGTCCTGGGCCTTCTCTACCAGCTCTCGCAGGCCATACTCATCCGTGTAGCCGATGTCGAAGGTGTCGATCACCTTCTTCTGAAGCTCGTGGTGAAGGAAGTTCTTCTCGACAAAGTAATCCTTGGTGGGACCTGGACCTCCTACGAGTATTCCCTGAAGATCGTCTTCGTCCAGGAAGGCATCGGTGGCAATGTCAGCAGTCTTCACGAAGAACTCGTGTGCCGCTATCTCGATAAGCCTCTCGAACCTCTGGGCGGACTGACCTCCCTTCCCGTGTTTGCTGGGCACCAAGGATGGGATGTTCTTGATAATGTTTATCCTCTTTCCCCTGAGAAGACCCAATGTGGCCTCGCTCCTATCGATCACGATGAGGCCGTAAGACTTCTTCTCGGCCAGTATCTCCCATAACGGTTCGATATAGAAATCTGAGTCGCACCTGTAGATAAAGGTAGTAATAGGCTCAGGTGGTTCGAGGACGTATTGCACCATACGGGTCTGATCACCCTGGGCGGCTACCTCCCCAACGAAGAATATCAGTCCGTTCTCCGGCGGCTGACGGAAGTACTTCAACCTCGACATTATAGAATCAATGGCACCCATGACGTTCTTGCGGGTGCTCTTGGATTTGATATTGGAGGACTGAGAATACTCGTTGCGGAGGTAGGCTGCCACATCGAAGATCTGTCGATCTGGTGGGACATAAACTGAAATGAGTTCTGTTCCCCTGCCGTGAAGGTCCTTTATCTCCTCAAGAGCCTTCTTGAAATCGTACCTTTGCTTATCGGTGAGATTCTCGACCTCTTCCATACACTGTCAACCCATTAGTTTTTTAGGCAAAAGTGACTACCCTATTAAAGCTGTTGGTGTCCAAATGGCTAAGGTGGTCGTTTCCCTGGGAGGGTCTATATTGATCCCCGACGAGAACGATATCGAGTTCTTGAAGGAGATTGCCTCGCTTCTATCATCGCTATCTGAGGACCAGGATATAATAGCCGTGTGCGGCGGAGGCAGAATAGCTCGTTACTACATTCGCAACGGCAGACAGCTTGGCGCTTCCGAGGAGAAACTGGATGAATTAGGGATAGAGATAACCAGACTCAATGCCCGTTTACTCCAAATGGCTCTCGGTGATAAGGCCGAGCAAGGGATCCCGAGGACGCCTGAAGAAGCCGTGGACATGAAACGCGGGGGAAGAATAGTCACTATGGGTGGCACCGAACCGGGTCACACCACCGATGCGGTAGCGGCCTTGGTCGCCAAGGCCTGGAAGGCTGACCGGATCGTTAACGCGACATCTGTGGACGCCGTGTATTCTGATGATCCCAAGAAGGTCACGAATGCCAAGCGCTACTCCTGGCTCAGCTTCGAGGATTTCTACCGTATCGTTAACAAGGGAATTCATGATGCTGGGCAGACCGCGGTGTTCGATCGCAAGGGAGCGTTGATAGCCCTGCAGGAGAGGATTCCAGTTTACATCATCCACGGACGTGACCTCAATGAGATCAGCTCTGCCATCAGTGGCGGGGATATCAAAGGGACCACAGTCCTCTGATTTCAATAGGCGTCCAGAATACGAAGTTTGATTTTCATTAGAGATACCTGAAGAGCAAGCAATAAGGTTAAATTGTATGACGCATGTCTGACAGATGTCAGAAGGGATGCTTATGGAGAGCTTAAGCAATCAAGGTATTGGTCAGTCTCACCATAATGAATTCGACCCACCCACACCACATTGCGTTTTACTCATTTCTGCAATGTTCTGCATGTTTGGAGGCACACTTGTTGTCCTCTCGGGCATGCTCGACTGGATCGTGGATGCCGGTTCGTGGTACTTGACGGACCTCATAGCAATGAACGCTTCGTACAATCTATTCATTGCAGCCCTGGTGGGAGGCCTGATGGTGGTTGGGCTCTCCATAGTCTGCATACTGACCGAGGAGACCCACAAGAACGAGATCTGGCCCGTGGCGGCTATCATAACCGCTTTTACCACGACCGTGGTGGTTGCAGTGACCATCCTCTGGATCAACGGCGACCTTGCGGCCATCTCGGAGGGTGCCACGTTGGGACCCGCGCCCTTCATAGGCGTCTTCGGCTGCGTCCTGACCCTGGCCGGAGGATCGATACTCACCCTGAACACCTTACACGAGGTCCAGGATCATAATGGCAATTCGATACCAACCCCAAGATTCTCCAGACAGAGGGTAAAGGTGGAGGAAATGCCCCAACCTACAGGTCAGTTCAAATGCCCCGGATGTCGGACGCCTGTGGACGACAATTGGGATGTCTGCCCAGTATGCGGAAGTAAACTCGGCGGGCCCTCACTCTGATTCAAGGGGATCGAGGTCTTTCCCCTCGACCACTTCCACGCCAATATCAGACAGCATGTTCTTCAGGGATGTCGCCTCTGAACGCTTCATCGATTTCTTGTGGATATACGCCATGGAAGTGTCCTCGCTCTTTTCTAGGGCCCTTAAAATGATCTCTTTGATGGAGCTAGAATCAGATCCCTTGAGTGCGTAATTGGGCACCATGTGTCCGAACGATACCTGCCTGGTCAACGCTATCTCGGTGAACCGAGGGGCATAGTGTCCTCCACCTATCCCTATTACCGAAGGGTATCTCTCAACCCCAGCATGAAGAACGGTTCGGGCTATGGCGGCGGCAGCATTCCTGTCGTCCCACATCGACTCGTCGCTTCCGATCTCAATGTAGATGGCTGGTGAGCTGAGATGGGGACCGTGATGGGTCACCTCAAAAGATACTTGGTAGTCCAGATTGGCCGCTTCCTTGGTAAGACAACGGAGCATTGAAGTCATTAGGTGCGGTGAAGCGGGTACAAGTGTCCGCTCCCGTCCACCGAAGTCTGCATCGCCGTGATTGCCTATGGGGTGTACGGTAAGGGTTGGAATTCCAGAGGCTGCTCTGTGTCTCGATAGAAATATGAGGACCTTGGGCTCGATATTCAATCTCTCCGAGATCTTGAGATCGATGTCCTCAGCAAATATGTGGAGATCGCGGATGGTCACCATGACCATGTCATCGAAGCGTAGTACAGGATGACCGTCGAAATCCCCCTCGTGCAAGAAGTCCTTCATCTCCAGTATTCTATCCCTGATATTTACGCTGGCGTCGTCTGCCTCACTGCACACGAGAAGCTTCATCAATTGGGTTAATCCAATAATGATGTAAGAGTGTTGCCTTAGGATAACGATGAGCAGGAACTCGCAGCCAATCTCACTTCCTCTTGGTCATTACTTCCTCTTGGTCATTACATCTAGTGTAATTCTGCTCTCAAGGTTTATAACGGCTCAATGAGGTCCCATTGAACATGTCAAGCCCCCTCACCGTTGGCGAGAGGATACTGCTGCACCTTTCTCAATTCTCAAAACACCAGGACGATTACGACGTGCCGTTCGATGTCAGCCAGGATGGGATTGCCTCCGCACTCAGGATATCGAGGGCCCATGCAGCAATCGAACTCAAGAAACTGAAAGAAAGTGACGATGTCGCTGAAAGGCTTGCCCATATCCGCAAGGGAAAGAATCGAAGGAAAGTGTATTTCCTTTCCCTCAAGGGGGAGGATAAGGCGAGGAGGATCCGTGAGTTCGCCGAGAAAGAGGGCATCGATGTTAAACCCCTACTGGATATCAGAAGATGCAATGGTGAGGAGCTTTGGAGTTCACTGGACCCCGACCTAAGACCATTGTTTGCCAGAGCATGTGTGTTTCGCCAACCTTTTCGAAGGGATGCTCTCCCCGAGACCAGCATTACGCTCCTTCCCGAGGACAGATCCGGTTTCGTGGAAATGCCCCGGGAATTAAGCGAATCGATAATGCTGCTCATGGATGAAAGAGAAAGGAGAGATTGCCACAGCTTTGCTGCCGATTACTGGCTGAATGAGGGGCAGTATGTGGAGCGATTGTACCACCTGGTCATGGCCGGGAGGATCGTGGAGGCTGAGATGCTGATCGCCACGCGGGGAAATGATCTGCTCAACAGAGCGGACGATGACCTCTACTTCACCTGCTCAATGCTTCCTGAACCTTCTGAGCGCTACTGCTCCAAAGTCAATAGATTCATGGTTGAATTGACCCTGAGAACAGAACACCATGAGGAGTGCCTCGAGATCATTAACTCACTGAGGACAGACAGTGAACCAGACCTCCTTTTCGCTTCCATGATGGAAGGCAAGCTTCTGATTCACCTAGGAGATCCAAAAGGTGCGCTCGAATCCCTGAAGAAGGCGAGGGCTATGGTGAGAGGAACTGACATTGCACTTGAGTGTGAGATCTCCAGAGCCCTAGTAGAATCTGGACAGTTTAAAGATGCCAGAGACCTGCTCGAGCAGTTGCTTCCCGAGACCGCAAGGAGTGGTGATGGAAGGAGGCTTGCCGACATACAGTATCTTCTGGGAATAACCAATCTCAGGCTAGGGGAGACTGTTGACGCCATCAAGTATCTGAGCAAGGGAATGGGAGTGGCTAAGGACGAGGACCAGACAAGGTGGTACTCAGCTCTGTCAGAGGCCTATCTTGAAATAGGCATGAGAGAGAAATCCGAAGAGTATCGCTCGATGATTCCCAGATCTACAAGATGGAGCTCTGCCTCAGCATGTCGAGATCACTGATGTAGAGGTCCCTTAGGTCAGTGAGGTTCCACTTGAGCATGGCCAATCTCTCGAACCCAAGACCCCATGCCAGCACGGGATACTCGACCTTGAATGGCTTGGTAACCTCAGGTCTGAATATGCCTGCTCCTCCGAGCTCCATCCAGGAGCCATTGTAGTGTACATCGACCTCTAGTGAAGGTTCGGTGTAAGGGAAATACCCTGGACGGACACGGATGTCCTCGAACCCCATCATGCGGTAGAATTCCTTGAGTACGCCCACCAGCATGTCAAGGTTCGCCTCCTTCTCCACGATGATCCCTTCGATCTGCACGAACTCGGGCAGGTGAGTAGCATCGATGGCCTCGTTCCTGAAGACGCGAGACAGGGAGAACACCTTTATCGGAGGCTCAGGATGCTTCCAAAGGTACCGTATAGTGTTCACGGTGGTGTGGGTACGAAGCAGGGCTTTCTTCGCCATTCCAGGATCCCACTTGTAACCCCATCCCAATGATCCGGTCTCCCAGCCATCCTCGTGCACCTTGGCGATGATGTCAACGACATCCTCATCCTCAAGCTCGATCTCTTTCGGATTCTTCAGGTAGAAGGTATCCTGAAGCTCCCTGGCAGGGTGATCCTGAGGTATGAATAGAGCATCCATGTTCCAGAATGCTGGTTGAACATATTCCTCGTCGATCTCCTCAAACCCCATTTCGATGAAGATCCGGCGCACTTCGTCCGCCATCCGACTCAGGGGGTGCTTCTTTCCAGGGTATACGGACGGGGCGAAGGTCCTGATATCGTACTTCCTGAAACATACCTCCTTCCACTTTCCGCTCTGCAGGAGCTCTGGGGTCACCTGGGCGACCTCCTCCTTCAACTCTATGCCCATCGAAAGGATCTCTCTACCAAGGTCTGTGAATGAAAGGGACCTGCTTACTTCCAGTCTCTCTTCCACAAGATCCTGCCTGGTGAGGAGCTGCTTGATGATGCTATCCGAAACATCCCCCTCGCGCAGGTCTCCCTGGGAGAGGCGCTCCAGCACCTCCTCGTCCTCCATCGGAGAATTGACACATTCCATACCTCTATCGGTCAAGGAGATCACTTTCTTTCCACCTTCGCTTATGATATCAGCCAGCCCTTTTCGCTTCAACCATCCGATTGCAATCGAAATCTCCTTGCCTTCCAGAACTTCGGTTAACGCATCCATTTCGGCCTTTCCGCCAAGCGCACCAAGATGATTCAAAGCTCTTCTTTCCGGGAGGCTTTCCTTCAGGACATGCTTGGACTTGAGGATGTACACGCTCCTAGCAGATTCCTGGACCGTCACCAACTCCTTGGACTGCAGCCATGATGCAGCATTCATGACCTCGACCATCTGCCTAAAACCGCCAGCCTCGAAGATGTCGTCAACACTCGCTTTTCCGTTCAGCTGGTCCAGCGCTAGAATGAGGCGCTTCTCCTGGGGGCTCAATCCCTCAAGAATCTCCGAGGCTTCCATATAGCAGAGAAAATCGGTACTCCCTATTTCTCACTTTTGTCCAGTTGATCCCAGCGAACTCCGGGTTTGATGTCAAGAATGGGCGTTCCGTTGAGGGCATCCAGTCCCTTGACTACCAGAATATTGGCCCGGCGCTCAAGTAACTTGACCTTCGTAATTCCCAGAAAATTCGGTCTCGTAGGGCTTCTGGAGGCAAATACGCCCACCTGAGGGATCGAGTGATCGTGCTTTGGGTGGACCCTCATCTTGATCTCCCTCTCCCGATCAAAGTAGAAGACCACAAGTATCTCGGGCATCTCCTCGATGCGATAGAGTCCCTCCTCGTACTCTGGAAGGATTTCCAGCTCGGATATTAGGTCCTCCCAGTCGGTATTCTCGTCCGCTGAGTTCCTGACAAAGCCTATGGGACGGATCTCCATTACTCGTCCCTCAGCCACAAATCCTTGATGTAGGCCCTAGCCTCCTCTCTCTTCGCCTGATGGTTCTCCAGGAAAGCGTTGATCCTCTCAGTGAGCCTCTTCTTGCATTCACCACAGAGTATCTCTCCGCCTGTGCACTGATTGTAAAGATCGGTCATGGCCTCGTCATCCTCCTCGAACACGAAGAATTGGTACTTGAAAACGGCGCAGACATCTGGATTGCCGCCAAGCTTCCGCTGCTCCTCCGCCGACACTCTGCCCCCGGTGAAGGCGTTGCCTATCTTCTTCTTGACCTGCTTCGCCGAGTCCGTTGTGTAGATTGTCGATTCAGGTATCGAGGAAGACATCTTGTCATTACCCAACAGACCAGGGAACATCTTGTTGTGAATGAGAGAGGGTTTGTAGTAGCCAAGTCCATTGGCAACGTCCCTAGCCACCCGGAAGTGTGGGTCCTGGTCTATTCCACAGGGAATGAGACAGGGAACGTTCCTTCCAGCGAGCTCTGAGCCCAGGAAAGCCGGTGCAGCTTGGATGCTAGTGTAGAAGATGCTCCCGATATTGGTGCTGTTGTCAAACCCAAAGACGGCCTTCGCGGTAGAGAATGTGACTTTCTTGGCCACTTTGAGGGCTAATGGGTACAAGCACCTAATGTAGATTGTATCCTGAATGAACCTGGTCTTCTCTGGGTCGAATCCCAATGCCATTACGTCGAGTGCATTCTCCAGAGAGTGAGTGTTTGTATCATCAAGTGTCAGCGATTCACTGAACAGAAATTTTTCGTCATCGGTAAGTTGGAAGTACAGCTTCGCCCCAAACGTATCCTGGAGGTACTTGGTGAATATCCAAGGCATGAGATGCCCGAGATGGGTGTGACCCGAAGGACCTCGCCCGGTATACAGGTAGAATTCCTCCCCCCTATCATAGAGGTCCAGGATCCACTCCAGATCCCGGTGGGAGTAGACTATGTTCCTCCTCAGCATTGGGTGAAGCTCGCCGTAACTAGCCAGGCGATCGAGGAGTTCCTCGTCGATTCGCTTGGTACCGAATTTCTCGATCAGCAGGTCGTAGTCAATCTCGCCTGAGACTTCCCATGGGGTGACAACGAATTGGTTGGCCATCGTAGCACCGTGCCAGCGAGTAGAAGCTAGATGTCATATAAACCTTTTCTGAGGCTGGCCCACATGAAGTAAGGATATCAATGACGATTGTGATTCTCAGCCCGTCAAGCTCTTAAACGCTCCTTCCTGTGCCTATGAGATGTCTGATGCCCTCATACCAGGCAAGGAAGACACAGACCGGTTCGACAGAACTAGGAGAATTGGATGGATAGACCTTGACTCGGTTCACAGGACGAGATGTCTGGTGATAGGGGCTGGAGCCCTTGGAAACGAGGTGATGAAGAACCTCGTTCTATCTGGATTCAGGACTTTGGTCCTTGTAGACATGGATCACATAGTTCTATCCAACCTTAACCGATGTTTGTTCTTCAGGGAGGGCGACTCCAAGCGCAAAGAGATGAAGGCAGTCGTGGTTGCTGAGAAAGCCATGATGCTTGATCCCGAGGTGAACATCGAATCAAGAACCTGCAGGGTAGAAGAATTGGCCGAGGATACCTGGGGAGAATTTGATATCGTCTTTGGATGCTTGGATAATATTTCGGCAAGGCTCCATGCGAATTCCCATTCGTATCACAAATGTATTCCCTATATTGATGGGGGAACAAATGGAATGACTGGAAAGGTGCAAGTCGTGATCCCACCAAGAACACCATGCTTCCAATGTGGTCTCAATCGTTCTCACTATCGTGTATTGGAAAAACGTTTTTCTTGTACTGGCAGGGAAGTCAGTTACTTCGAGCCAAAGATGCCCGCCGAGATCACAACCACGAGTGTTATCGCCGCTATCCAGGTCAGAGAGGCTCTCAAAATAGCGAGCGGTCTAGGGGAGAAATGTGTACGACACGCATTTTACTACAACGGAATGAATGGAATGTCGGAGGAGCTCGAGATTTCATTCGATCCAGATTGTCCCCTTCACCAACCTTGACGAGTTCGTCGTAAGTATCAGTTATACTAATTGTGATAGAAAGCTAGATAACCACCTCAACCTTCCAAGATTGGTGATCAGATGCCTCTGAGGATACGGGTAAGGAACGCTGAAACAGGAGCGACGGTTGACATGGAGCTAGAAGCAGAAAACACCGTCGAGGAGATTATCGAGGGTGCTGCTGGTTACTGGGAGAAGGACCCTGGTGCGTATGTGCTGCGATGCGGCAAGCGGTTACTCAGGGGACAGCAGACAGTGGTTGACGCGAAGATCATGGACAGTGACCAGCTAGAACTGATACCCGATCCAGAGGGAGGATAGGATGGGGCTCCCTCGTGAAGTGCTGAGATCCCGACTAAATAACGAGGTAAAATCGTGCTACAGATATCTCAAACATAAATTAGAGATCTCAGACGATAAACTTTCTAGCTATCCTTTAGAGTTCAGAATTCACCTGGTTGGGATCCCTTCTCTTGAGTTAGTGGAGGAGGATCTGGAGAAGAGGACCGAGCACACCTTCTCAATGATAATCAATGAGGAATACCCATTCGAGAAACCACTTGTTCTCTGGAGGACTCCGATATTCCATCCCAATATCATGCTCCCCGATGATGGGGGGCACGTGTGCATCAAACTTCTAGACGATTGGAGTTTCAATTCGACCCTCCTCTCTTTTGTGAAGGGGATCGAAACACTTCTCCTAAATCCTAATCCAACAAGCCCATTTGGGACCTCCAGTTGTACCGCAGCCGCTGAATACTACAATTCAGGAAAGAAAGCAGTACCGCCGGTAATATGCAAGCCACTTCCTAAGGTGGTGAGTGGCAATTGAAGCCCCCTACTGTGTTGCAGGGAAAGGAAAGGGACACCATAGAGGCTCCTCCACCGCCTAGGAAAAGATGGGCTCCGCATAAATGGATTAAGGAGGAGTCACTCGAAGCCCTCAGAGAAAAGGAAGGTAATGTAATTGAGCTGTTCATTTCCAAACTCGCTGAGGAGAAGATGAGAAACCATTCTATCGCCCACGCCGCCGAACGACGTGAGGTGATGGGACTCATGTTAGGTGGATTCTACAAGAATGAAGGAAATGTCTATTCTATCGTAAGAGATGTGGTGACCACCGATCTGGAAGCATCCTCGGTTAGGGTCCGGTTCAATCGGGGAGGATTCGAACAGCTCTTCGAATCGCTCGACCGCTGCGGTTTCGATTACATAATCGTGGGTTGGTATCACTCCCACCCTGGACACGGTTGTTTCCTCTCGTCAACTGACATTGATACCCAAAAATCACTGTTCAGTGGGAGACAGCACACCGCATTGGTCCTAGATCCAATTGCCGAGGAGATCAGGGCTTTCTATCTGGAGAATGGAGAGGTCTTGGAACGCTGCTTCGGGATATACTGGGATGATTATCAGAATCCCTACTATAACCGGGCAGTCAAAATGAGGAAAGTCCGCTCAAACCCAGATGGCATGCCTCCTCCTGAGGGAGGCCTCGGTCTGTCCAAGACGCTCCATGAGAATCGGAATGAGAGCGTCGAAGAATAGGAATGCCGCGTTCTCGAAGATAGTACCTAAAGGAGCCATCTTGGTACGTTTCTCGTCCTCGCAGATGGGAATTTCGAGGACCAGGTTCGAGGCATGAGCAAGTTTGGAGTGTGGATTTGATGTGATAGCCACCACCTTGGCTCCCACCCTTCTCACGATATTGGCAGTCTGGATGCAGGACATCGTCTCTCCTGTGTTTGAGAATATCATGACGAGATCCATCTCCCGTACAATCGGTGTTGTCATCTCACCTACGAAGTGGACCTTGAGTCCAAGTTGAACCAGCCTAACGGCAAATGCCTTTCCTACGAGCCCGGACCTCCCAACACCGTAAACGAAGACGGTTCGGGCCGATATTATGGAATTGATCACATCATCGACAGCCTTCTGGTCGACCCTCTCAAGAGTCTTCTGAACCCGGCTGACGATATATGAAAGTTCATCATTCATTTCTTTTCAACCTTCTTGGAGGATTTCTTGGATGACGTCTTCTCGGGCTTTTCGTCCTCATAATATTCATCCTCATCCTCCTGATCAATCTTTTCGGGTTTCTTGGATTTAGCCTGCTTCGACACCATCTTGGTGAGTACTCGTTCGAAAATCACCTTCATGTACATGGCATCGTGTTCTAGCAATGGAGAGCTGGATATGATGGTTATCTCGGGTATGTTATCTACTAGGTATTCGGCCAGTGGCTCGAAGCGCAGATCCCCTTTCTTGATGGGTGTTACACGTTTCTCATTTCCCGCTTCATGCTCCACTCCAGAGAAGTGAGAGTAGAACACATTGCCAACAAGGTCCTTGGTCTTATCCAGAATGTGACCAAAGTCCTCCGGTTCCCTTAGGGCTCCACTTTCTCTTGCGTGTAGATGGGCGAAGTTTATGACCGGGACCACACCGTTGACCTGATCACAGATCTCCATGATCTCCTCAAGGCTCCCGAATACCTCCTGCCTTCCGCTGGTCTCCAACCCGAGCAATGGTTTGAGGTCGTTATCTTCCCACCAACCCATAAGTGCAGAGATATTCTCGGTGATGTTCGATTTTGCTTCATTCTCTCCTTGATGACCATATAGGCCGAGGTGAGTGACAACGATGTCCCCGCTCATGTGATGAGTCATTGTTCCTGCCCACCTGACATTGTTCCTGCTTCTCTGGGTGAGTTCGGAGTTACTGGCAAGGTCCATATAATATGGGGTGTGCATGGAAAGGCACACGTCCAACTGCTTTCCCATCCTGCCCAGCTCATTGAGTTCCTGGAAGTTCTGGACAAGGCCTGAGGCTAGGGTGATCAGGATGTCATCCTCAACGATCTCCTCCTCAAGATCCGTGATCCCCTCTTCATCTCTTACGATCTCCATTATGAGATCGCTCTCTACCTCTAAGGGTGACTTTCCTACCTCATCCTCGTCTGGATATCTCTCGATGACATTGACCCTGACCATCTGGATCTCCATCGCATTGAGGCCTAGGTTGTGCACATCCTCGATACCATCCTTCAGAGTCCTACCCTTGCAAGAAAGCGGAATACCAGCTGGACCAAAACGAATCATCACTTCACCCGGGTGAAGTCAACATTATGCTAGAAGGTATATATAACAATTAACTATGGCAATCTAGTACTGGCCAGAAATTCGAATAATATTGAAGAAAAGAGTGTTCAACCAATATTGGACGTTCCAGTCCATTTCGAAAGAGGTTGGAAAAAGTTGTGCGTGAGCAAAGTATTAAAAAGGACCTCTCTATTGGAGTGTAGCCCAATGTCGGGAGAGTCAGATTATGAAAAGGATAAGAAAGACTGACCCCAGCCTCGTTATCCTTATTGAGGATCTCAAGAGGGAGTCAAGAGACGGGGGCACTGCTATCTGGCGAGACATTGCGAGGCGATTGGAGAAGCCCAAGAGGAATTGGGCTGAGGTCAACATCAGTAGGCTCGAGAGATATGCCGATGATGGCGACACAATCATTGTCCCAGGAAAGGTTCTTGGGGCAGGTAACCTCAGCAAGAAGCTCACCGTGGCGGCGTACAGGTTCTCTGAGTCCGCCAGAGAAATGATAGAGAAGGCCGGTGGAAGGAATCTCACTATTGAGGAGCTCGTGGAGGAAAATCCTTCGGGCAGCGGCGTGAGGATAATGAGGTGATTTGATGGTCGTCATTGATGCTGATGGACATGTTCTGGGTCGTTTGTCTAGTGACGTGGCTCAGAGGATCATGAACGGCGAGGACGTGATTATCGTCAACGCCGACAAGGCACTGATCACCGGAGGACGAGCTACTACCCTCTCCGATTACAAGCAGAAGAAGGACAGAGGCAAGATCCGAAAGGGTCCATTTTACCCGAGAAGGGCGGACCTCATTTTCAAGAGGACCGTCAGGGGAATGATACCCTTCGACAAGTCCCGCGGAAGAGAGGCCTACCGCAGACTCAAGGTTTTTGTGGGCGTCCCCCGCGAATACGAGTCCGCCAAGGTGGAGAGGATCGAGAAAGCGATGCAGGTGAATACCAGCAGATATATCACTCTGGGGGAGGTTTCAGCCTTCCTCGGTTCCAATGTGAGGTGATTGAGGTGAGCGAGATCATAAACACGAGCGGCAAGAGGAAATCGGCCATTGCCAGGGTCACAGTAAAGAAAGGAAGTGGTCAGGTCAGGATCAACAAGGTTCCCCTGGAAATATACTCGCCGGAGCTCGCCCGCCTGAAGATCCAGGAGCCGCTGGCCCTTGTACCTGAGAAAGCGGTCCAGGTTGACATCCAGGTGAATGTTAAAGGCGGTGGCATCATGGGGCAGGCAGAAGCCTCAAGAACGGCGATAGCGAAGGGACTGGTGGAGTTCTTCAAAGACTCTGAGCTAGAGAAGAACTTCAAGCAGTACGACCGTTCCCTGCTTATTAGCGACCCCCGCAGAAAATTGCCTAAGAAGCCAATGGGTCGTGGTGCCAGAAAGAAGAGGCAGAAGTCATACAGGTGATTTAATGATAATACCCGTGCGATGCTTCAGCTGCGGGAAGGTGGTAGGGAGTTCCTACCAGACCTTCATCAAGAGGGTTCAGCTTGGGGAGGAACCGAAGCAGGTTCTGGACGACCTTGGCATAAGGCGCTACTGCTGCCGCAGGATGATCGTCTCCCACGCAGAGCTCATCGACGAGCTGATGCCTCTAGGTTAAACCCTTTCAATTGGGTCCGTGGGGTAGTTTGGTATCCTTCCAGCTTGGGGTGCTGGTAACTCCAGTTCAAATCTGGGCGGACCCACTATCTTTATTATCCAGTACATTTATTTTCAAATCTCATTAAAAATTAAATGAAATTCGGGTCTTCGGAAGGTCAAAACCTTTTCTTTCTTTTCATATCATTGAGGAGGAAAGAGTCCTTCATTAAATTGGGAAATTAGGAAAATGACATAATCGAATATAGCCAGAATCTCATAATTTCTGCACAATTAGAAATTGGGTGAAGTTGGGAAGTTGAGTAGAATCTTCGGAGCCTTAGTTGAAACCCAATTTCATGTAACTTACAACTCAGTAAGAATTTTCGTAT
>JAAEEP010000022.1 GCA_013415695.1 Methanomassiliicoccales archaeon
ATCTGACGTGGAGTACCCCCTTCCTTGATGAGCTGCACGATGCGCCGTCCTGTAGCGCGGGCGAGATCTCTCTTTCTCTTATCGGTTGCGAGCATTGACCCGCATCCGGTGAGGCTCATTCCCATGACCTCGGTCAAGCAGGCCATGGTGTTGGCGGTGAACAGCCCCGAGCAGGATCCTTCTCCTGGGCAGGCCGCACACTCGACCCTCAGCACATCATCGGCGGTGGCCTTTCCCGCATTATACTCGCCCAGCACCTCGAACACGGACTGCACGTCGATCTTCCCCCCATCGAGCTTACCCGACTCCATGGGCCCTCCGGTGATCATGATGGCGGGAATGTCTAGCCGACCGGCGGCCATCAGCATTCCCGGGGTGATCTTGTCGCAGTTTGTCACCCCCACCCAACCATCGAACCAGTGGGCCTGGGCCATGAGCTCGACGCAATCGGCGATAGTCTCTCTCGAAGTGAGGGCGTACCTCATGCCCTCGTGTCCCATGGCGATACCGTCGCATATGCCCGGTACACCGAAGGTGAATGGAACCCCTCCAGCCTCTGAGATGCCCTTCTTTATCTCTTCCACTAGGCGATCCAGGTGAATGTGACCCGGAATGATCTCATTCCAGGAGTTGGCTATCCCTACAAATGGCTTTTCGAAATCCTCATCGCAAAGACCAGTGCCCCTGAACAGACTTCTGCTGGGGGCCTTGTAGATGCCGTCCTTGACCATGTCGCTGCGCATGTTATCCTCTCTGGCGTAATATGAAGCTCCCTTTGAAAAGATTTGCCGTGGACAAAACAGGGTTTCACTGGAACAATTTAAGATTGAAGAAGTAAAAGATTATCGGATCGGCTTAGGAACGAAGCACGATCTCGATGTTGACACCGTCTGGGACCTGGATCCTCATCAGCTGCCTCAGCGCTCTCTCATCAGCGTCCAGATCGATGAGGCGTTTGTGGATCCGCATCTCCCAGCGGTCCCAAGTCTCGCAGCCCTCCCCGTCAGGTGACTTCCTGCATGGGACGACCAGCCTCTTCGTTGGAAGTGGAATGGGTCCCCTGATCGCCACCCCAGTCCTCTGGGAGATGGCCTTGATCTGGTTGCAGACCATGTCGACCTTCTTTGGTTCGGTTCCGCTCAGTGAGATCCTTGCTCTCTGTGACATAATTGTGACCCTCTAAAATGGAAGAAAGGTGGGTAAGGGGTTTACTTCTTCTCCACGTCGATGCACATGCCTGCGGCGACTGTCTGACCCATGTCTCGGATGGCGAAGCGGCCCAACTGGGGGAATTCCTTCGCTATCTCGATGACCATCGGCCTGGTCGGCATGACCTTGACGATCGCGGCATCACCAGTCTTCAGGAACTGCGGGTTCTCTTCCTTGACCGCTCCGGTCCTGGGGTCGAGTTTCTTCTGCAGCTCGATGAACTGGCAGGCAACCTGTGCCGTGTGGCAGTGGAACACCGGGGTGTACCCAACGGTAATGACCGAGGGGTGGTTCAGCACCATGATCTGAGCGGTGAACGTCTTGGCCACGCTCGGTGGGTTGTCGACTGGACCCGCAACATCGCCCCTTCGGATGTCGTTCTTCGCGACTCCCCTGACATTGAATCCGACATTGTCGCCGGGAAGCGCCTGGGGAAGGGTCTCGTGGTGCATCTCTATGCTCTTGACCTCGCCGACCTTGTCGGACGGCTGGAAGACGACCTTCATATCGGGCTTGAGCACTCCGCATTCGACACGGCCCACGGGGACGGTGCCGATACCGGTGATGGTGTAAACATCCTGAATTGGTAGCCTAAGGGGCAGTTCGGTGGACTTCGGGGGCTCCTTGAGGTTGTTCAGGGACTCGAACAGGGTGGGTCCCTTGTACCAGGGCATGTTCTCGGACCTGTTCATGACATTGTCGCCCTTGAACGCGCTGGTCGGGATGATCGGTACTTCATCCACCTTGTAACCGACGGTCTTCAGCAGAGCGGTGACGTCGGTCTTAACCTTGTTGAAACGACCTTCGTCGTACTTGTCCTCAAGGGCATCCATCTTGTTGATGTCCACGATCAGCTGGGGAACACCCAGAGTCCTTGCCAGGAAGATGTGCTCCCTGGTCTGGGCCTGGGGACCCTCGACGGCGGATACAACGAGCACAGCGGCATCTGCCTGGCTTGTGCCAGTGATCATATTCTTAACGAAGTCACGGTGACCGGGAGCGTCAATGACGGTAAAGTAATACTTCTCGGTATCGAATCGCTTGTGGGCGACATCGATGGTCAGCCCACGTTCACGCTCCTCCTTCAAGCTGTCCATGACCCATGCGAACTCGAAAGTGGCCTTTCCCTTCTCCTCAGCCATTTTTCTGTACTTCTCGATGAGGTAGGGTTCAATGTGACCGCTGTCGAGCAGCAGCCTGCCCACGGTTGTGGACTTGCCGTGATCGACATGGCCAATGACCACGAGGTTCATGTGAGGTTTCTCAGCAGCCATATCATAGCCTCCAAGTTTTTAAATGCAACTAGCGTCTCCATACTATTCTTATTATTTAATCGTTTTCCGGCTCATGCGGAGTAGTACGCAGCGTCGTAGGGCTCTGGCTTCAGACCCTTTCTGGTCCTTATCTCGGCCACGACCTTTTCCTGCAGTTCGTTTGGCAAATATACGAATCCAGAGTTCTCCGTGGACCAAAGAGCTCGACCCTGTGTCGCGCTCCTGATAGCCGAGGCGAACCCGAACATCTCTGCCACGGGGGCCTTTGCCACGATGACCGCGTGGTCTCCTTCCTGGGTCATGTCCTCTATGGTGGACCTCCGAGACTGCAACTCGCGGGTGGCGTCGCCCATCTGATCCTGCGGGACATTGATAAATACCTTCTGGATGGGCTCCATGAGTGTCCTGCTTGCCTCGCACATCGCTCCGTATATCGCACTCCTGACAGCGGGGATGACCTGTGCAGGTCCACGGTGGATCGTGTCCTCATGGAGCTTGGCATCGACCAGCCTTACCTTCACGCCCATGACCTTCTCTTGGGCCAACGGCCCCAGGGTCATGGCCTCCTCGAAGGCCTGCTTGCACAGCTCGATGGTCTCATGCAGGTACTGGATACCCTTGGTCACATCCAGGAACACATTGGTATCTTTGAACGAGACAATGGACTTTGCCTCATCCTTGCTCATGCCTAGATCCTGGAGCTGCCTGGCAAGACCCTTGGGATCCTTGATCTTCCCTTCCACGGAGATATCGCCTTCCTTGATCGCCTTCACTATGGCGGGCTCAAGGGGCTCGACCTCGATGTAGAAGCGGTTGTGCTTGTTAGGTGATTTGCCCTCGAAGGGACCGGCCTTCTTTTTGACCGCCTCTCTGTAAACCACGATGGGAGGACTCGCCTTGATATCGATTCCGTGCTCGTGGACGATCCTGTAGTTGGTGATCTCCAGGTGTAGCTCGCCCATTCCCGACATCAGGTGTTCTCCAGTTTCTTGGTTGATCTCCACCACGATGGATGGGTCCGCCTTGGCCACTGACCTGAGGACCTCCACTAGCTTGGGAAGGTCCTTCATGTGCTTGGCCTCGATGGACACTGTGACCACGGGCTCGCTGAAGTGAACGATGCGCTCGAAGGGTTCCATATCCTTGTCATTGGAAATCGTGGAACCTGAAATGGCGTCCTTGAGTCCCGTGACAGCGACGATGTTACCGGCGACAAGCTCCTCGACGGTCACTCTGTCCGCTCCTACGGAAAGTGATACGGTCTGCACGCGGTTTGTGTTGGGCATGCCGACGACCTGCATCTCCTGGCCTTTCTTGATGGTTCCTGAGAAAAGACGGCCGACAGCCACCTCACCTGCGTGGGGATCCATGATAATTTTGGTTACCATATATGCTACTGGACCATCGGGATTGCAGTTGTACATCGAACTGCCGATCTTTGATTCGAGGTCGCCCTTCCATATGGTAGGGATACGGATCTTCTGAGCAGAAATGGGATCTTCGATGTGCTTGATGACCATTTCCAGAACGACTTCGTGAAGGGGAGATTTCTTGGCAAGAGCCTTTTGATTCTCGTTCTTGCAGTAGTCGTAGACATCGTTGAAGCTGATCCCGCTCCTCTTCATATAGGGAACACTGATGGCCCAGTTGTGGTACGCTGAGCCGAACGCGACCTTCCCTTCCTCAACATTCAGAGCCCACTCCTTCTTGAGTTCGGGCGGCAATAGGTTCTGGATGCGCTTGTTGACATCCGTGATGATCTTGACGAACTGTTCCTGCATCTGCTGAGGTGTGACCTTCAGCTCGTTGATGAGGCGGTCCACCTTGTTGATGAAAAGGATTGGCTTGACCCTCTCCTTGATCGCCTGCCTTATGACTGTCTCGGTCTGGGGCATGACGCCCTCGACTGCGCAGACCAGGATGATGACACCATCCAGGGCCCTCATTGCCCTGGTAACGTCCCCACCGAAGTCCACGTGGCCGGGGGTATCGATGAGATTGATGAGATATTCCTTACCGCCGAAATCATGCACCATTGATGCGTTCGCGGCGTTGATCGTGATTCCTCGGGCCTGCTCCTGCTCGTCGTAATCAAGAAGCAGCTGCTTGCCCGCGAGTTCCTCGGACATCATTCCCGCGCCAGCGATCAAATTGTCGCTGAGAGTTGTCTTTCCGTGGTCTATGTGGGCCGCGGTCCCGATGTTCCTGATGAATTCTGGCTTATGCATCAGTGCTTGAGCCTTACGAATATTGTCTTCCTTTCGTCCCATAAAAACACCGTCTCAATCAGCGTGCAGAGCCAGATACCCTTTCGATCTCTTCTTTCTTGGAGACGGAGAAACTGTTCATGTCACCGCGGGAAGCGAGAATGATCTCCTCTGCGAGACAGGTGGCGATTGTCTTCTTGTTTTTATATGTGGATTTAACCGCTCCCCTGCATATATTCCTCAGAGCTATGTCAAGCCTGCGGGATGGGGCGATGTCCACCGCCTTGGGGACGGATATGCCACCGAACTGAAGCCTGGTGACCTCTTCCCTGGGAGCAGCGTTCTCCAATGCCTCCACAAGAGCCTGAACGGGATTCTTCTTAGCCCTCTGTTGTATGATCTCAAAGGAATCCTTCACAACCTGATAGGACTTGCCTTTCTTACCGGTGTAATCTCCGGTTCGCATCATGTTGTTGATGAGCCTCTCCACGATGCTCATCTTGGACTTTCCGAACCACTTGTTTGCGTGCTTCCCTCCGGAAACGGGAATGGAAGTCGGCCTGAGGTCGATGTACTTTGCCAGTCCACCGTCCTTGATTACGACCTCATTGAGATCGTACTTGTCAAAGAGCAAGACATTGGAGAAGGAGGACTCCTCCACCACTTGCTCCACCTGTGCAGTACCTTCCTCGGTCATCATCATCACCTCACAGGCTTCTCCTTCCGTCCTCTTACCATCTCATTAAGGGAAACGTTGTTTACCTGTATCACCTTGTATCTGACCCCTGGGATATCACCGTAAGAACGACCCATCCTTCCACCAATACCCTCGACCAGGACCTCGTCGTGCTCGTCTATGAAATTGATAGCGCCGTCACCTACCGCGAAGGCTGTGATCTGGCGACCATTCTTGATGAGCTGGACCTTGACGCACTTTCTGATTGCCGAGTTGGGCTGCTTTGCCTCGATCCCGACCTTCTCAAGCACGATGCCCCTGGCCTGAGCCGCCCCCTCCAGCGGGTCGGACTTCTCCTTAAGCTTGAGCATCCGCCTCTTATAAGCTCTATCACTCCATCGAGCCTTTTGCCGGCCCTGCTTGAGCTTCCTGGCGGTGAAAAGACCTCTTGCCAATGGCTACACCTCTCTATATTCGAATTCGGGCTAATACTCTACCCGTATTTAAGCGTTGAGGGTTTTGGAGTTGACATTCAGCACCCCCATACCCGGGTTCACCTAATGAGGACTCGTATTAATATGTTGCCCTCCTAAGAACCCATCGAACGAGAGAAGGTCGCTCATGGAGATAAAGCTCACTTCCTAGAGAGAGATTGGTCATCAATCCTTGTTCCTGAAAGGCATCAATAATGAATTAATAGTGGAACCTCTTTGTATCAGGATAAGGGATGGGATAATGGTAGATGAGACTATCGAGTCAAGCATCAAACTTGAGCGAACCCAGAGCATGATGGAATACGTGCTCGCCGCGGTGGTCCCGGCTATCCTCGCGGTCATGCTTTTCTCCTTCGTGATGTTCAGGGAGTTCTTCGAGTTCTTCTTCTTGCTAGCGGTAGTTGTCGCACTTCTCATGATAGTGCCTGCTGTTAGGATACACAAGCTGCATTACACGATATGGTCCAAGAACACACTGCCAATTCGTTTCGTGACATCACTGATGGGAATGATCTACATCGTGGCCGTTTCCATATTCTCCGTCTCGATGATATCGGTGTTCGAGGGGCTGCAACCCGACCAGCCTCTCACTCTCGGCATCATCGGCAGTCTGGTCATCTCCCTAATTGTCCTAATGGCTTATAACGCGAAGTATAGGGATAAGTTCCTTTCCATGGAGAAGAAGCATTTCAAGAAGGACCCGAGGTTCATGGAGAACAAGATCATGTCCTTCCTTTCTGAGATGGAAATCCATTACAAGAAGTATCCCGGAGACCGCCGTTGGAGGGTGGCTCTGGATGAGAGCGGCCTCATCATAAAGATCTTCCCTATCGGAGGCAAGGCAACGGAGATCACGGTCGAGAACATCAACGACGAGAATAAGGAGCTCTTCGGTAAGATAAGGGAGTTCATTGATGGCGAACCTAGGCCCGTCCCCGCGACTCGCCCATCTCCATCGCAGTCGCTATCAGATGGGCAATCCTGAGGGGCTCGGGTAGCACCCCCTTGACCGTGCTCCTTCGGATCAAATTTTCTGCCTCTCCAGCTGGTATTCCAACCTGGGCAACGTGGATCGATTTATAATCGGTTCTTACCTCTCTGAGCGGATGCCTTTGTATCGTGGCAATACGCTTCTCCCAGTCTGAGAAGTGGGACCTGAGGGCGATCTCCATACCATGCATATCTGGAGGGTCCCGGGTAATCGTAGCGAAGGGCACATTGGTCCTCTCATGGAGGTCAGAGATATCGATTACATTGAATCCTCCAAGGGCAATGCCATCCACCATCGCCAACTTGATCTGTTCCCGGAACCTTGATTTAAGAACCATCTCGGAGAGCACATCGTTGGCGTCGGTACCGTCCACCTCGCACCAGGTCCTCATGACCCCTTCGACGTAGGAAGGGAGACGCACTACCACGCCCACTACCAAGGCACGATCGTCATCGAAATGAAAGGGAGAATCATCGATGCCGAGGACGCGGACATGGGGTTTCATCTACATCAGCTTCAGTTCTCCGGTGACCCTGTCCACCAGTTCTTCCGGCGCAGGCCCGATCCCGAGGCATGTCGTGGTTCCGGGTGGAAGCTCTGTGTGCCCCGCGTCTATGATCAGGGAACAGGTAATGCCGGAGTGTTCCGAGGCCATCTTTAGTTCCATGAGCTCCTGGAGGCTGGCCACCTTTACGACCACTTTCTTCTGACCCTCCCCGTACCATTTCCTGTACCAGATGGGGTGCTTCTTCTTTGCGGCGAAGGAGCAGTTAACGGCAGCGTGGGCCACCTGGGCAGCCATCTTCCCTGGTGAGAGCTTGAGGTCAGTCCTGACCGCTATGACCATCTTGTACTCCATGTTCTTCATCGAAGCTCGCCCATACATCCGGATAAAAGACTTAATAACTTCGCCGTTGTTGCTCAGAGCATGTTCGAGGTCCTTTCCCGGGACGGACTGGCGAGGGTTGGTAAGCTGACCACCCCTCACGGGACGGTCAGAACCCCCGCACTGCTTCCGGTGATCAACCCTCGGCTCATAACAATCGAGCCGAGTCGCCTACGGGAAGCCTACGGATTCGAGGCCATCATCACCAATTCATATATCATAAGGAACAGCGAGAACCTCCGCGAGCGGGCGCTCTCCGAAGGACTGCACTCTTTGCTGGGCTTCAAAGGGGCCATCATGACTGACAGCGGCACCTTCCAGTCCCACATGTACGGCGAGGTGGAGGTCTCCAACCAGGAGATCGTCTCCTTCCAGAGGGACATTGGGTCGGACATAGGCACAGTCCTGGACATTTTCACCGAGCCATACTGGGGATACGATGAGACATCAGAGGCGGTCGACACGACATTGTCACGTACCGAGGAGGCCTCGCAACTGAAGGGCGAGATGATGTTGGCAGGTGTGGTGCAGGGATCGGTATTCCCCGATCTCAGGGAGAGGTGCGCAAGGAGCATGGCCTCAATGGGGGTGGACATTCACCCTATAGGAGGTGTGGTACCGCTCATGGAGGGCTACAGGTACTCCGACCTTGTGGATGTCATTGTGGCCTCGAAGAAAGGGCTAGATCCCAGCCGGCCCGTCCATCTTTTCGGAGCCGGGCACCCTATGGTCTTCGCCCTAGCCGCCCTACTTGGATGCGACATGTTCGACTCCGCCTCATACGCCAAATTCGCACGAGATGGTCGCTTCATGACGGTCGAGGGGACCTTCCACCTCAAGGACATGAAGGAGCTCAATTGTCAGTGTCCCGCCTGTCACAATCACGACATCAGAACCCTCAAATCACTGGATGAAGAGAAACGAGTAAGGACCATCGCTGAACACAACCTGTGGGCATCCAAGATGGAGCTGGATAGGGTCAGAAGGGCCATACTAGAGGGAGACATCTGGGAGCTAGTGGAGAGGCGTTGCAGGGCCCATCCCGCACTCCTTGACGGACTAAGGAGGCTTCCCCTCCACTCTGGATATCTGGAGAGGTTCGAGCCCCTGAGCAGGGAGGGAGCGCTGTTCTACACCGGCTCAGAGAGCGTTTCCAGGCCCGCATTCTCTAGATACCGTAGGAGGCTGGGCAATGCATTCCAATTCGGAAGCAAAAAGCTCATCGAGGTGGAAGAGACCAGCAAGCCTTACAACAGGTCGTGCACCGAGCTGATCATCCGGGAGTATGGGGAAGATACGCAGATCGTTGTGCGGTCTCCGTTGGGTCCGGTCCCAATCGAAATGGATGAGACTTACCCTGTAGCGCAGTCTCTGTTTCCCACAATTGTCGATAGAGAGACAGAAGAGCTCTCGAATGAGATGATGTTGAAGGTCAGAAAGAAGTTCGATGAAGTCATCGAATGCAACTGCGCGGGATTGGGAAGCGGAAGTCCCGATATACCGGAATTGGACCTCGCGAGGACACGAACGGTCATAGAATACCAGTTCGGTTCAGGAGCATCGGAAGCAATTATGAACGGGGAAACTACCTTCCTTAAATCCAGGACAACGGGAAAGATCAGGAATGTGTTTGTGGATGGCGAGCACGTTCTCTCGATGCGGGCCTCGGACGGCCTGTTTACCCTGAGGCCACCAGGAGCAAAAAGGCTGATGAAGTATTTTCCTTATCCTAGGATGAGGGTGGTGGTTGAGGACGATGCAGTGCCCTTCAACCGGGAGGGGAAGAACACGTTCTGCAAGTTCGTCATCGACTGTGATCCTGGGATAGTCCCAATGGACGAGGTCATGGTTGTCGATCAGTCGGATGACCTGGTTGCTATAGGACGTGCGATATTGGTTAGGGAAGAGATGATCGCATTCGAAAAGGGTATTGCCGTGAAGGTGAGAGAAGGCATCAAGATCTGATCATCTTGACTGCTGGACCATCTCCCCTGCGACCTTGACGCATGATAGAAGGTCTTCCAGGGTGTGAAGCATGGAGGACTCGCTCTTGGCACTTGCTTCAAGAATGATTGCATCGGCTTCCCTCCATGCCTTGGCGTAGCCAGCATTGTCCTGCTCGATCGCTCTCAGGACGATCTCGGCAGTACTCTCATCCCCGTATTCTATATGGATCAGGCAATCGACGCTCACTCCCTGGCAATGATCACCGGGTATTATTAAGCTTCCTGGTTCGTCATTCCTTCATTGAGCGGGGGATGAGGATTGCGGCGACGAAGGCGATCCCCAACATTACGGTGATCGTATCGAAGGAGATGCGCATGCCCTGCCTGGCAGAATTATTGGTTATCTCGTAGAGGTAAGGCTTGAGGTCATCGGGGATGTCGGGTTCTTCTCCCTGCTCCAGCTTCTCGAACCACTCCAGGATCTTCTCCGCAACCTCGTCCTCTTGATCCTCGGGTACCAAACCTGTGTCGATCACACCATTCACGATCGAGGAGAACACCGCTATGATCAGGACCACTCCGATAAAGGCGGTGCCCAGCGACGTCCCGAGCTGCTTGGCGGTATTCACCAGTCCCGAGGCGTCGCTCTGCTGCTCCGGTCCTGCGGCGGATAGGGTGATATTGGTGATTTGAGAGAGCAGGAGGCCGAGACCCGTTCCGAAGACGAGGAATCCGGGCAGTAGATCGATGAAATCCACCTGGAAATGGAACTCATCCCTGAGCATCATGGATCCTAACATCGAGATTGCTATTCCGATCAGGACCAGGTACTTGGGATGTATGATTGATGAAAGTCTGGTCGCTCCCACAGAGAATATGAAAACGGTCAAGGAAGTGGGTAGGATTATCAGCCCGGTGGTGAAGGCGTCGAGATCGAGAACTGACTGCATGAACACCGGAATTATGAACAGGAAACCTGCCAGTGTGAGATTCTGGATGATACCCACGATGTTGCCGTAGTTGAAGGTCCTGAGCTTCAGAAGGCTGATGTCGGTGAGTGGGACCAGGCCTCTCGCGATCCTCCTCTTCTGCCAGAGCAGGAAGAGCAACATGATCAAGCCCCCTGCGATCATAAGAATTGGGACCAGGAGCCAGGTCTCGTAGGATTGAAGTTGGAGAATGCCCAAGACTATCAGGAAAAGGCCGGTGAAGGACATCACCGCACCCACCGCATCGAGGTCCTTCCACTTTATTGTCGGCCTAGACAATGGGAGCCAACGCAGTAGGACCAGAATGACGATCGCGATCACCACTTCCAGACCGAAGGCAAGCCTCCAGGTGTAGAATGTAGTCAGGAATCCGCCGATTATGGGGCCAAAGGCAGCGCCGGCGGCGGCTATCCCTCCCCACATACCGAATGCGACGGCACGTTCCTTTCCCTTGTAGCTGTCGGTAATGAAAGTGGCTGTCGCGGGAAGCATCAACGCCGCGCCTATTCCCTCCAGGATGGCCCAGCCGATCAGGAGCATCAGGGCGTTGATGCTGAGCGCCGCCGTGGCCGTTCCTATGGTGTAGATAACCAGACCGATGGTGAATGCTTTCCTTCGGCCAACGACGTCCCCCAGCTTGCCTCCAAGAAGGATCAGGGATGCCATGATGAGGGCGTAAATCGCGATGATGGCCTGGATCACGCTGATATCGGTATTCAGATCCACAACCAGCGCCGATATCGAGACATTCATCATCGTAGTGTCGATGACGAGAATGAAAATCGCAAGGCATACTATGACGAGAACTCCCCAACGGAAACCAGATCTATCCCCCTTGGCCAAATAGCGCCTCCTAATTGAATCGATAATCGTATTGGAATATTTTGAGTTCATCATATAATACGATTATTGGAATATGGGGCTTGGAAGGCCATAGGATTATTACTGTCGATATACATTAATTAGCCGAGGAGAATATTATGATAGACAAGATTGACCATCTGGCTATAGTGGTGTCGGATCTTGAGAAATCGATGGATTTCTACGGTAAGGCGCTTGGCTTCGGGGAGATACTGAGGTTCGACTCCAAACTCCCAGGGATAAAGCGGATCTCGTTCATGGAGAAGTCAGGGGGAGTGTTGGAGCTGTTAGAGCTGGACGGCACGAAGGATTTCGTGGACGACCCGGCAATGCCCGGTTTCAAGCACCTCTGCGTTGCAGTGACCGATTTCGATGCCGATTACGAGAGGATAAAGGGAATGGGAGTGAAGGTCCTGGAGGAGCCTCATGTGCTCAATAGCGAGCACTTGACAATGACCAGTTCCAGGATTGATGTCAACATTAAGAAGGGGCTCAAGAGGGCGGTATTCGCCGATCCTGATGGCCTGCCGCTCGAGATAATGCAATGGCTGTAAGAAAGTAGCCCCGGGCAGATTTGAACTGCCGTCGCCGGCTCCAAAGGCCGGCATGATTGACCGCTACACTACGGGGCTATGATGAACCGGATAATTGTACTCATATATAACAATCGTACCGGTAAATCTAGGACTGAACCAGATCGCCGTACAGATGCGTAGGCGCAGCTTCGGTGATCTCCACCATTAAATATTCTCCAAGGGGGAATTCCCCTTTCACCACGACTGGTTTGTAGGAGTCGGTCCTGCCGATAACTGAACCTTTTTTCCCTTTCTCTACGACGAGGATGACCTCCTTTTCCCCGATCAACGATTTGTTGATCTCCTCAGCGATCTCGAACCTGAGCTTGGTCAGCTCCCTCGAGCGATCCTTCGCCTTCCAGCCCGGTACCTTATGATCCATGGAGAATGCCTCAGTGCCGGGTCGTGGAGAGAATCTTGTTATGTTGACGATGTCGGGTTTCACGCTCTCAAGGAGTTCCCTCGTCAGGAGGTGATCGTCATCGCTCTCGCCTGGGAACCCCACGATAACATCCGTGGAAAGGGTCATCCTTGGTAAGGATCCCCTAAAGGAGTCGACGAGGGCTCGGAAATCCTGAACGGTATATCTCCTCCCCATGCTCTTCAGGAGCGTGTTGCTTCCACTTTGCACGGGAAGGTGGAGGAACTTGAATACCTTGGGATTGTTCCAGGCAGGTATGTATCGTTCAACAATCTTGATCAAGGTATCCGGGTTCATCATCCCCACCCTTATCTTGAAGTCACCCGGTATCGAGGAAAGGGACGAGACGAGCTCAGAAAGGTCGGTTCCGATGTCCCTCCCATAAGCGGCAGTGTCCTGACCAGTGATCTGAAGCTCCTTTGTGCCGTTCTGAATCATCACCTTGGTTTGCCCCAGCAACTCAGCGTGGCGAAGGCTGCGAAGGTGCCCCCTTGCTATCCTTGTGATGCAGTAGTTGCACCCTCCCAGGCATCCTTGAGCTATGGGCAATATTCCAATTACCCCTCCATCCACAGGTGTGAGGCATCCATCGCCCCTGCCGAAGTGCTTCTCAATGATTGTCTTGAAGTCAGCATAGTCGGAGAATGGAAGAATCACGGCTTGCGGTGCAACCTCATCGATCCTCTGGGCCTGAACGGCGGCCAGGCATCCGGCCACGACCAGTTTCTTCCCCGAGTTCGATAGAGCCCCAATCCTTGAGACCATCCGGTTCTCCGTGGCCTGAATGACGGTGCAGGTGTTGATAACAGCCAGATCCGCTTCGTCCGCTCGGTCAACTACTTCGTGACCCAGTGAGGCAAGCTCACGCTTGAAGCGCTCTCCCTCACCCATGCTCATGGTGCATCCATAGGCCTCAACGACGACCTTCACGAGCCTTCAAGAGAGTTCCCGTATAAAGAGGCTACCCAAATACGGCACCAATTGAATCTTGAGGCTCTGATCATGATTTTCCTTCAACGGACTAATAGCTTTGAACTAGTATCCTATCATTCGATTGTCAGTAATTTTGAGGGCTCTTTTCTTCCAAACATTAGATTTATCTACCTCAGATGATTTACCCCGAGGCATGACCCGCACATCGGAGAACGGTGCTAGCTATCGAATGACCAGCTACGACTCTGATTGCAGGTTCGGTTTTAGTCTGCTCTAAGAGCATCCGCCCCTTCCCGTGCCGAAAAGCACTTCACTGTTCACCAGAGAAGCGCAGCGGTAACTTTCATCTAATTCGATGAGCTGCTGGCACGGGTTCTTTCACTCTGATTTCACTCGTTTTGAAAAGGAGGTAAAGAGATGTTAGGAATAGAGGACACACAGATCATCATAGGTTACGGACTATCAATCGCACTTGCGATCGTCTGCGCCATATATGGCGTCCTGAATTGGAACAAGGAAGGTGTGGAGGATGGTTGACACCGTTCTCTTTGGGACCATCACACTGGTGTACATAGCCATCACCTTCTATCTCGGCTACCTGGGGTACAAGAAGACTAGGAGGGCTGAGGACTACATGGTATGCGGTCGAAGGATACACCCCATAGTGCTTGCCCTCTCTTACGGGGCGACGTTCATCAGCACCTCGGCTATAGTGGGATTCGGCGGTGTCGCTGGACAGCTTGGCATGGGTCTGATATGGCTGACGGTGCTCTGTATAGGAGTCGGGATACTGATCGCCTTCATCATCTACGGGAAGAAAACCAGAGAGGTCGGGAACCAGGTGAAAGCGGTCACCTTTCCTGATCTGCTTGGTAAGAAATACAAGTCAAAGTTCGTTCAGTCAGCTATTGCAACCATGATCCTGGCAGGTATGCCCTTGTACACCGCCGCCATTCTCATCGGGGGAGCGAGATTCATCGAGACCACGCTCGCAATCCAGTACGACCTTGCACTGGTGGGCTTTGCAATCATTGTCGCCGCCTATGTGGTTATGGGAGGACTCATCGCCGTGATGTACACCGACGCACTGCAGGGAGGGATCATGCTGATAGGTATGACCGCCCTGATCGTCCTTACCTACGTTCTCCTGGGAGGAGTGGGACCTGCGAACCATGAGCTGAGCTCCATGGCAGATCTTGTACCAGAGGCGTTGGCTGCGGCCGGTATGACGGGATGGACCTCCATGCCCGAGCTGGGCTCGTCCATCTGGTTCACTCTCATCACAACCCTCGTACTAGGTGTGGGCATTGGCGTGCTCGCGCAGCCGCAGCTGGTGGTCCGCTTCATGACCGTCAAGGACAACAGGTCGCTGAACAGAGCGATCATGGTGGGAGGACCATTCGTTCTCATCATGACCGCAGTGGCTTTCACGGCCGGGGCGCTCAGCAATGTCTACTTCTACCAGACCAGCGGGATCACCGCATTGGAAGCCGCAGGAGGGAATGTCGACTCGATCATACCGCTGTTCATCAACGAAGCTCTTCCTGAGTGGTTCGTGGTGGTATTCATGCTCGCACTTCTGGCGGCGGCCATGTCCACGCTAAGCTCGCTCTTCCATACCATGGGCACCTCCATGGGGTACGACCTCTGGGGGAACCTCAGGGAGAAACTCATGGGAGCCAACAACAGGGAGACCGAGCACATGAGGCTTTCGTTCAAGCCCAGCCAGATCGGGACAATGGCCATGATAGTGGTGAGCGTGGCACTGGCCTACATCATGCCTATCAGCATCATTGCCCGGGCCACGGTGATGTTCATGGGATTGTGCGTTTCAGCTTTCCTGCCGGCACTGACCCACGCTCTCTACTCGCGGAACCCATCCACGAAGGCGGCGATCGCCAGCCTACTGGTCGGAGCAAGCGCCTGGTTCATGTGGACAGTGTTCGTGCATGTGAAGGAGTCAGCGGCCCTAGGCATATGCCGGGCGCTATTCGGGGTGGACACCCTGCTCCTGATGCCCTGGCAAGTGATCGATCCTCTGATCATCGCGCTCCCGATATCAATGATCGCCCTCACTGTTGTCTGGTACCTGGACAAGAGAATGTGCCTGCTGGGCGAGGAGATCGGGATCCCCAACACAGAGGGCTGATCAGAAACCACATCCCTTTTTCTTTCAACTCAGCCAGAGATTGATCTCCTGAACATCAATGTGGTGGCCGAGAGTGTGATCACCCCTACTATCAGTATCACTAGGAATCCCTCTCCAAGAACTGCCCAGTCCCATCCATTTATGATAAGGGATCGCGTCGCATCAGCCACGTAGCTGATTGGATTGATCTCGGAGAAGCTCTGAACCCAGGACGGGAGCAGGGCTTTTGGCATGACCGCGGTGGATAGGAAAAGCAGCGGGAATGTTGTGATCAGCCCGATGGTGAGGGTCGTTTCTGAGTTCTTCGTGGTGAGAGCGACGAAAGTGGAAAGGCCAGACCAGGCTATCCCAAATGCCGCGGCGATGATAAGGATCATGATTGCACCGGGGACGCTGGTGACAATTGAAACACCTACCGACACGGCCAGGAGAAGGATGATGAATGTCTGGATCATGATGCGGACCGCGTCGCTCAGCACCTTCCCGATGAGGATGGACGACCTTGATATGGGTGCCACTTTCATCTTGTCCAGATAACCGCTCTCCATGTCATCTACCATTCCAATCCCGGACTGGAGGGCGGACGCCATTACCGTCTGGATGACGATGGCGGCGGTGAAGAAGGTCTTGTAGTTATCGGTTCCCGTGATCTGCTCGAAGTTGGGAATCTGACCGATGGCCGCGAACGCCTCCGTGAAAAGGAAGAACCAGATTATGGGCTGGACCAGCGAGAAGAATATAGCCAAAGGTTGACGCTTGGTCTTGATCATCCATCTGTTGAAAACGCTGATGATCTCTCCCGGCAAGTACATCATATTCATCTCCTTCCCCTCCTTCTCATTCTCCTGGTGGGCGGTTTCACCTCTTCCACCTTCAGCTTCCTTCCAGTGAATTTCAAAAAGACATCATCTAATGAAGGAGGCGAAAGCGTGAGGTGGTCTATATTCAGATTCACGCCGTCAAGTGCTCTCACTATCTGCGGTACCAGAATCCCACCGTTATCTCCAAAGATAATAAGGACCTTGTTGCAGTCTATCATCTCTATCTCGCATTCCTGGACCTCCTTGACCCCAGGTATCTTTTCGATGACTTCGATCGCACCATCCCTGATCTCCTCTGTCATCTCATCCTTCAACTTGACCTCGATGAGATCCGCACCTATCTGGGCTTTGAGGTCTGACGGTGTTCCTTCAGCAACGATCTTCCCCTGGTCGATTATGGACAGACGATTGGCGAGATGATCGGCCTCTTCCATGTATTGTGTTGTCAGGAAAATGGTCATTCCACCCCGGTTCAACTTCTCGATGTAGTCCCAGATGGCCTTTCTGTTCTGGGGGTCCAGGCCGGTCGTTGGTTCGTCGAGAAATAGCAGTTTTGGCATCGAAACCAAAGAAGTTGCGAGATCAAGCCGTTTCTTCATCCCCCCGGAGTACGTGCCTGCCTTTCTATCGGCAGCCTCTATCAACCCAACCGTTTCCAAGATCTCATTAACTCGCCCATCGATCTCCTGCTTGGGAACATGATAGAACCTGCACTGGAGTTTTAAATTCTCCCGAGCGGTAAGATCATCGTCCACGCCGATTTCCTGGGAGGCATATCCTATGACATTTCGAATATCCCTCTCCATGCCATCAAGGTCCAAACCATCTACTATCACCTTACCAGAGGTCTTCTTGAGAAGTGTGGTTAGAATCTTGATCGTGGTGCTCTTCCCAGCTCCATTTGGCCCGAGAAAGCCGAATATCTCCCCTCTTAGAACATGGAATGATATGTCATCGACGGCAGTGATGTCAGGTTCGAACCTTTTTACCAAGCCGTCCACCGAAATGATATTGTCCAATATCAAGCGCCCCTTTGACCACTTAGAATCATAATTTCTATTGTAGCCCGGGGCTTATAAAAGACATCGACAGGATATGGGCTTGGAATCAAGGAGCTGACTCAAGCCTAAGAACAACCTCATAGGGTGTTGGAAATTGATTCGGCTAGGTCCTTGATCTTCCCTTCCCAACCGTCCTCGAGCGGCCCCTTTATGCCTTTGACCTCTAAAGAAAAGCATTCAGAGGTTGGGGTCAACCCTGCCGATTGAAGGGCATCGTTCATTATTCCCTCCGTCTTTTTCCATTGGGGCTTTTCCTTAGGCTGGGGAAGATGGGTTATCACTAGCGCATACTTCCCTCCATCTCTGGATAATTTACCAACGAACTTTCTCATCTTGCCTGGGGGCTTCCCCGCGTGCACCGAGGTGGAGAAGACGTAAAGATCAGAATCTGGTATCTTATCAGGGTTGATATCGGTGACAGAATAGGTCGACACATCGTGTCCATCTCGCAAAAGGAGGTCTTTCAGACGCTCCATTGCCATCTTGCCGTTCCCGTACTTAGAGAGATACGTAATAGAGATCTTTGCCATGGTGGAAATAAAGGGAATTATTACCCCATAATCATTACTATTTGGAAACGGTCCCGAAAATGCGGCTATTAGGGTCTTGATGAAGAAACAGAAATACTCTTGATGAACGAGTTACGAAGATCGTCCAATATATACCGCGCATAATTGTAGGATAGAAGCGCGGAGAGGGGGATTTGAACCCCCGAGTCCTTGCGGACAATGGATTAGCAATCCATCGCCTTACCTAGCTGGGCCATCTCCGCTCAGGGAGTTGAGAAAGGGAATTATATTCTTAACCTTTTCTCCCGAAGTCCGCAGCCGAGCGGTCGTCACATAATGAGATGTTGATGTTCATCGAACATGTCCAGTGAATCGTCGGAATGGATAAAGAATCTAGGGGGCGCACCTCTTGAAGAGGAGGAGGGAAACCATGGCAATGCGCCCCCTATTGAGGAAAGCCGCTGTATTCTGCCGATGGTTCTTGGCACAACGGGGGTCTTGTACCGTCTATGTTTCTATTTTCTTAACTGCATTCATAGATAAACCTTTTCCAATCCAAGTATCAAAATCGATATCAGTTACCAATTGTTATAAAAGAAGTTATGATGGAACGGTTCCAGAAATACTCTGGATTCCCCCTACTTTCGGGGACCACAGAAACCCTAATATAGAGGGATGCTTGATAGTTTGAGTTATAGGAAGAGAGTGCCCACGCATCCCGAAACACATATATATGGCATCGATGTTAAGGTGCTTTCACCGACGCAGTCGCGTATCGGGCCAGAGAGAGGCTGGAAGGCCTTCTGTGATGGATTCGAATCCAAGGCTGCGTACATTCATGGAGAACCAAGATCTCCGTCATAGGCGTGTTCTCTTGGTTCTGACGTTCGATGTGCTATGTTATTGCATAATGCGATAACCATGGTGAAACTTGGCTATACCGCTAATTCAACCATCTCAGCGATCATCAATTGATGACCGCCTGCGGATCGATTCCGGTTGATCCTGCCGGCGGCCACCGCTATTGGAATCCGATTAAGACATGCGAGTCGAGAGTCTTCGGGACTCGGCAGACTGCTCAGTAACACGTGGATAACATGCCCTTAGGTGGGGGATAACCTCGGGAAA
>JAAEEP010000023.1 GCA_013415695.1 Methanomassiliicoccales archaeon
CTGTTCCTTTATTATCTTCCTTCGAACGATGTGGAAGTGACCGTGTATAGGAGTTATCCTCTCACAGAACAGGAGGGATCGGAGGTAAGCTATATCGAGTTGAAAGTGAACGTCACCAACAACGGCATCATCTCCCATTATGTGTACCTAACAGGAGAAGTTGTGTTCAATTCCCAGCCGGATGAGGTTTACACCGAGACCTCTAGATCCAATGGTCCTATCGATCCTGGAGCGACATGGAGAGAAGTTCGAATTTACGTGGACGTTCCCGATGAGATCGTCCTGGATCCCTACGATGCCTCTTGCTCGATAACACTACCTTCACCCGTCAATGAGTACAACATTGGCTGGATCGTTCCAGGGGCTCTCCTGTGGTTGGTGACGCTTGCATTCCTATCAGTCACTCTGGTGAGAATCAGGCGAAGGTAATGTTCAATGAGCTCAGCGAAACTTGTTAATCCATAAACCCAATTCTATTGCAGGTTGGTTCTGAGGTTTGAGTGGTAGAAATGAGGTTCGAGAAGGATACCATCGAGATCCTGAAGAAGGCGCTTATCAAGATGGAAGATGGGTTCGAGAGCCTTCCTGGGGTTGATACCGATCATGATCTCGAGGGCACCGAGCAGGTGATAATGGAAGTAGCGGAGCGGATGCAGGACAACTTTCCGTACTTCCATCCATTGTACGCGGGGCAGATGCTCAAACCCCCCCATCCCCTGGCCAGGGTGGCCTACATGTTGTCGATGTGGATCAATCCCAACAACCATGCCCTAGATGGTGGACGCGCAAGCTCAAGAATGGAAAAGGAGGCCGTCGCGCAGATCGCTGAGATCTTCAGCTGGAAGAATTCTTTGGGTCATCTGACGAGTGGGGGAACGATGGCGAACATGGAAGCCCTTTGGATCTCCAGCAAATTGAGTCCAGGAAAGAAGGTCCTCGCCTCGGATCAGGCCCATTACACCCACAACCGTCTCTGCGACGTCCTCGGTTTGCATTTCGAGTCCGTTCCGTGCGATGACGAGGCAAGAATGGACGTGTCCGCACTGGAAGAGATACTCGAGAGGGAAAACGTCGGGACTGTGGTGGCCACGATCGGCACCACTGGAACAGGCTCGGTCGACCCGCTGCCGGAGATGATCGAATTGAGGAAGCGCTATGGCTTCCTGTTGCATGCTGATGCCGCATACGGCGGCTATTACATACTCGTGGACAACCTGAGTCCAGGGACGAGGGGGGCGTTCGATCGGCTTCACGAGGTCGACTCCATCGTTGTCGACCCTCATAAGCATGGCCTCCAGCCATATGGATGTGGTTGCATTCTGTTCAAAGACCCCGAGGTGGGAAGGTTCTACAGGCACGACTCGCCCTACACTTACTTCACATCCTCAGAGCTGCACCTGGGAGAGATCAGCCTCGAATGCTCGAGGGCCGGGGCATCAGCTGTCGCCCTCTGGGCTACTCAGAGGCTTTTACCAATGGTTCCGGGAGGGGAGTTCGCAAAGGGCCTGTCAAAGTCTAGGGATGCGGCTCTCTGGCTATATGATAAGATATCCTCCGATGGCCGATTCAGGACCATCCTATCTCCTGAGCTGGACATAGTGGTCTGGGCTCCAAATGGAGCGAGTGCAAGCGAGATCTCGTTGCGCTCTGAGGAACTGTTCAAAGCCGCCGAGAAGAGGAACCTGTATCTTGCCAAGTTCAAGTATCCATCATCATTGCTGAGGGCTAAATGGAAGGGGGTCGATTTCGATCAGGAATACGTGACCTGCTTGAGATCCTGCCTGATGAAGCCCGAGCATTTCGATTGGATCGAAAGGATATGGACGATACTTGCCGAATCGGCGGTCTAGATCCTGGAATAATTAAATGGATCACGAGAAAATCAGATCAGAAGGGCAACCCCTTGGATACGGCTACGGCCCCGATAACGAATGAAGGGAAAGAAGCTATTTCGAGAAGCGTTCCCGACGTTCCACTGAAGTAGGGAGCGGTCTCAAGCATGGTGAATGCCAGGAATATCAATGCAACTCCAAGGACAACGAAGGCGGCCATTATGGCTATCTGTTTCGGATTCATGCTGGACAGGCGAATTCATAACACCGTTATAACTGATTTGGTAACCTTCCCGTTTTTGATAATAGTCCCACCTCAAACGGGGTGAGTGCCAGTAGGCGGATCGTGGCAATCTTACGATGAAAGGCTCTTCATCAGTAGATTCTGAGGACAGCGGCTCCCTTGATCTGGGAGTCCTTCATCCTCCTCAGCACATCGTTGGCATCCTCAAGATCGAATGTCTCGACCTCGGTTCTAATCGGGATCTCACCAGCCCTCCTCAGGAACTCATCGGCATCCTGCCTGGTCACGTTGGCCACGGACCTGACTTTCTTCTCGTGCCAAAGCAGCTCGTACGGAATCTCTGGTATGGGGGACATGTGGATCGCGTTGATCGCTAGTGTCCCAGCCTTGTCCAGGGTGCGCAGCGCCTCCCTGACGATCCACCCCGCTGGTGCGAAGATGATGGCGCTGTCCAGCTTCTCCGGAGGGTCGTCGGTGGCGCTTCCCTCCCATTTTGAGCCAAGTTCTCTAGCCAATCTTCTGTGCTCCTCGCTCCTGGTGAAGACGTACACCTCGCATTCCATTTCGGTCGCCATCTGGATGACGATGTGGGCTGACGCCCCGAAGCCGAAAAGGCCCAACCTCTGACCAGGCCGGAGCTCGCTCAACCTGAGGGAGCGGTATCCGATCACCCCCGCGCAGAGAAGCGGGGCGGCGTTCTCGTCCGAGAAGTTCTCAGGGATCGATTGAGCGTATTCCTCCTTGGCGATCATGTATTCCTCGTAGCCACCGTTCTCATGGAGCCCGGTGAAACTGGCGCTCTCGCAGAGATTCTCCAACCCTCTAGAGCAGAACTTGCACCTTCCACAGGAAGAGAACAGCCAGGTCATCCCGACGCGGTCGCCGACACTGAACCGGCGGGTCCCTTCACCCACTTCCTCGATGGTTCCCACCACCTCGTGGCCTGGAACGATCGGCAGCGTGGGCAGGGGCAGTTCCCCCTCCACCGTGTGCAGGTCGGTGTGACACACCCCGCAGGCAAGCACCTTGATCTTCACCTCTCCCGGCCCTGGTGAGGGCTCGGGAATGTCCAATGGCTCAAGCGGTCCCTTCTCAACCGGTCCCGGCTCCCTCAACATCATCGCTCTCATCGCATCACCCAGATCAACTGAGGTCAATATGTATTGGATTTCAACATCCATCTTTTTTATGGTATTCGAAATAAAATAACCGTTCTCTCTACCGACGGGCGGTAAACGATTGTCGAACCAACGCTCAAACCCATGGAGTATGTATCGGAATCTGCTCAGAACTTGAGGAGAACGGTAATCACCGTCAATCATTCACCAAATATCAAACATAAGAACGCCATTATTCGCAGTTTCTTCGCGAGAGGCAGAAATATTCGGGCTGTATGATGGAAATATTCATAACCCCAAATTTTTTCCCACATCCAATGAATCTCCAGAAGCTCTTCTATCCCAAGAGCCTAGCAATAATCGGGGCGTCCAACACCCCAGGGAAGCTGGGCTACAACGTTCTGAAGAACCTGATTGACCACGGGTTCGAGGGCAAGCTATATCCAGTGAATCCAAGAGGGGGATTGGTTCAGGGGATACGATCCTACACAAGTGTCTCGGACATCGAGGACAAAGTTGACGCAGCGGTAACCATCGTACCCGCTGCTATCACGCCAGATGTTGTGGAGGAGTGCTTCTCCCGAGGCATAGAGTTCGTGACGGTCGAGGCAGCTGGATTTGGAGAACTGGGAGCGAGGGGCAAGGAGATAGAGCAGAAGCTCAAGAATTTGGTGAAAGAGTACAACTGCCACATCCTTGGGCCAAACTGTTCAGGCATCATCAACGTGAACAATGGCCTCTGCCAGCCCATAGGGCTGGTTGGAGATCTTAGGCCGGGCAATATCGGGTTGATCGCCCAGGCTGGCGTATACGCCTCGGGTATCCTGTGGGGCTTGAGGAATGTGATGGACTTCAGCATGATCGCAACTATCGGAAACAAGATCGATATCGACGAGACGGATATGTTGGAGTTCATGGGCAGCGACCCTTCCATAAAGGTGATCGCCATGTATCTCGAGGATATCAGGAGAGGGGAGAGGTTCCTGGATGTCGCCAGGGATATATCTTCCCACAAGCCGATCATCGTGCTCAAGGGCGGAAGGACAGAGGAGGGCAAGGCCAAGGCTGTCACCCACACCGCCGCAATAGGTGGATCGAGGCAGTCCTACGAGGCGGTTTTTGATGAAGCGGGCATAATCCAGGCAAGGGACAACGATCATCTTTTCGATCTTGCCAGGGGATTCTCCAAGCAGCCTCGTCCATCAACTGACAAGGTGATGGTCATTACCTATTCGGGATCACAGGGAATAACCGCGACCGATACTCTGAGCGAGATGGGCTGTGGCCTCGCTGATCTTGATAAACCCACGAGAGAATCGATGAAGGAACACATTCCGGATCTGGTGGCGACAATCAATCCAGCGGATCTGACATTCGATCAGAATCCTGAGCAGGTACGGAGGATCATGGAGATCGCTGCCAGGGACGAGAATGTCGGAGGAATCATGGCAAACCTCCAGCCAGAGATTCTCAATAGCTATGTCGAGAAGATGAAGGATATCGATACAAATGGGAAGACCGTGGTCTTCTCTGTCACCGGCAGGGAGTTCGCCATGGACGGGGTGATCGGATTGGAGGCCCTGGGGTTCCCGGTCTACTCCACTCCCGAGAGGGCATCTGAGATACTGGCTACAATGCATCGACATTCCATCAACAATTTCAAGCCCAGAGATCCGAAGGTGTTTCAGGTTGACCGAGGAAAGGTTAGCAGGGTCCTGGCCGTCGCGAGGAAGATGGGAATGACAACGGTAGGTGGATTCGGGGCCTTCCAGATACTGAAGGCATACGGGATCCCGGTGGCAGAGTGCTACATGGCTAGGACTCCGGAGGAAGCTGAAGAATTATGCTCCTCCATTGACGGTCCGCTGGCCTTCAAGATCGAATCATCCAAGGTGCTTCACAAGTCTGATATGGGCGGCGTAGAGCTAGGCGTGACAGAAGATTTCGAATCGGCCTTCATCAAGATCATCGATCGCGTGATGGCGCGAAGTCCGGATCTCATGAGGAAGGACATCGATGGAGTCCTTATCCAGCCCATGATGGGAGGCGGAAAGGAAGTGCTTATCGGCTCCACGTATGAGCAGGCCATTGGATGCCACATCATCAAGTTCGGTCTCGGTGGTAAGTACACCGAGATCTTCGGGGATGTATCGAACGGCGTTGCGCCACTTGATGAGGAACGGGCAAAGAACATGGTCAGGAATACCAAGTACATTGGAAGGCTTCTCGAGGGTCAGAGAGGTGAGGATCCATACGACATCGTGGCCGTTGTCGATGCTCTCATGAGGTTCTCGCAGCTGGTGAGGGATTTCCCCGAGATCCGGGAGATAGAGGCTAACCCCTTTCTGGTCTGGAATAATGGAGGGGTGGTCATAGATGCTCGCTTCGCCGTGGTATCCCAGGAGACCGAGTCATTGGTCTGCGAGGACTCGGAAACGGTGAAGGAAGCGGCCTGATCAGGGGCCTGAGCAGACGATGCACGCTCATCCCTTGAATTCGACTTTGACCTCGTCAACATCCCATAGGGTCTCGATCTTCTCTGAGATTTCATCCCGGATATTGTTGGCGAACTGGTGATTCTCGGGAAGGTCCACCGTAATGGTCACCTTCCCTTCCTCGACCTGGATATCGGCCACGAGCTCGGTTCTGACCACATCCAGTCCGGTCAGCGGGTTCAAGACGTGCCTGAGCCTCTTCTTCACTACCTCGACAGTGGTCGGCTCCTTCTCCACGACAAGACCATGCTTCTCCTCGTAGTTGCGAATGGCCTCCCTTAGCCCCTCAACCGCCAGAACGGAGCAGTGAGACTTGATCTTGGGCAGGCCCCCCAGGGCCTCCGAGGCCTGCTTCCAGGTTATCTTCTTCGCTTCTTCCAGGGTCTTGCCCTTGGCCAGCTCGGTTATTATCGAACCGGTGGCTATGTTGGACGCGCATCCGTAAGACTCGAATTTCACATCCTCGATGACATGCGTCTCCTCGTTCACCGACAAATAGACCGAGACCATGTCTCCGCATGCAGGGCTACCCACCGTGGACTTGCCGTCAGCATTCTCTATGGTCCCCACATTCTGGGGATTCTTGAAGTGCTCCAGCACCTTATCGCTGTATGGAAACTTCGACATCCTCAATCACCTCCTCTGGCCTTTCTTGCCAGGGGACTAATCTCTCTCAATTTCTCAACGACCTCAGCCAGTGCTTCAACCACGCTATCAACGTCCTTCGTTGAGTTGTATCGACCATACGTGGTCCTGACAGATCCATGGGCTCGCTCATGATCCCCTCCTATTGCCATTATGACGTGACTGGCCTCAAGTGATTTACTGAAGCAGGCGGATCCGGTGGAGAGGGCGAACCCCCTCATGTCCATGTGCAGTGTGATCGATTCTCCTTCGACGTAGTGAAAGGTGACATTGGCATTCTGAGGGGTCCTCATCGTTCGGTGTCCGTTCAGCATGGTGTCAGGAACCTCTCCCAGTATACGGTCGAGGTAGTGGTCCCTGAGTCCCATGATCATCTTGTTCTCCTTCTCTGTGACCAGCTCCGCTGCCTTGGCGAAGCCCACCGAACCCGGTATGTTCTCCAGACCGCCCCGTCGATTGGACTCCTGGAAGCCGCCGTCCATCCACTTCTCGATCGCCGTTCCCTCCCTTATGTACAGCCCTCCGATTCCCTTGGGGCCGTGGATCGTGTGCGCGGCGACTGTCACGAGATCCGCGTTCACCTTGCCTACATCAAGTGGCAAGCGAGTGAAGGTGTGGGTGGCGTCGGTATGGAACAGCACCTCTCGATCTCGACATATCTTTCCAATGGCATCGATGTCCTGTACGGTGCCTATCTCCTGGTTGGCATGCTGGATCGATACAAGAATGGTATCCTTCTTGATCGCATTCTGCACATCTTCGGGATCCACCAGACCTTCTGGATCCACTCTCAGATAGGTTATTTCGAAACCGGACCTCTCCAATGCCTTTGCGCTGTTCAAGACGGGGAAGTCCTCGATCGATGAAATGATGATGTGCTTACCCTTCTTCTTGCCCAGTCCCATGGCCACTCCCTTCAGCGCCATGTTATTGGATTCGGTGTCCCCCGATGTGAATATGAACTCGTCTCTTCCAGCACCAAGGCGGGTGGAGAGCGACTCCCTTGCTTCCTCCAAACTCTCTCTGGCCTCGATCCCGATGGAGTAACCGAATTCTGAGGTAGCGACCGCAAAGGTATCGAAGAAGTAGGGTCTCATCGCCTCCAGCACTCTCTCGTCCATCCTAGTGGAGGCGGCATTGTCCAGATAGATCAAATCATCCATGGATTTCCCTCTCAGATGAATAGCGTGATATTTGATTCCCTAGCATCCCTGATGTAGGTTCCAACGGCTCCAAACTCGTCTATCAGATCCTCCCTTAGATCCGATTTGGAGATGCCCATGACCTCCATGGTCATCTCGCACGCGATCACTCTTCCACCCAGCTCCTTGAAGTCTCTGAAGAGATGCTCCAGCTCAGCGACATTGGCCTTCTTCATCCTGCCTTTGATCATTCTCCTACCAAGGCCGAGCATGTTCATCTTGGAAAGAGGTCCTTTCTCCAGGCCGCCCTTCTGCAGGCGTTGGAGACCCCAGAATGTGAAGTACATGGAAGCCTCCATCCCCCAGGATAGCGCACCAGTTCCTATAATCAGGGCGCTGTACATCTTGTCCATGTCACCGCTGTGGACAACGATTGTCACCCTGTCCGCGCCCTTGAGTGATTCCATCATCGCCTTATCCTTATCTTCCATCTGTCACCCTCCTCTTGGATGTCTATGACCTCGAGACCCATTGCCTCCGCGGCCATCGGGATCTCCTTCTTGGAGGCTGGGTGAGTTCCAACTATCTCTACGATATCTCCAGGGGAGGCCTTCCTGATGGCCTTTCTGGTCTCCACCAAAGGAACGGGGCAGGTCTGTCCGACGCAGTCCACCTTTATCTCGCCCAAACCAACACCTCACCGTCTATTTTTATAATTTAGAATCTGACCTCGTAATAGATATAGGATTGCTTGCCGCCAAGTTTCCTGGTTGCAGGCCAAGGGAATCTTGAGTGGACATCGGGAAATTTTCGCACTCGACTTGTATTTGGAAAAAAGATCGGGGGAAACCAAGCCCTTTCAGGTCATGATCTCACGTTTGCAAGGGCAAGGGCATTCCAACGGGTCCATTCCCCCCGTCTGGAGATACTTTCATTCACCAACACTCAGAGTTCTTTATTGATCAATTCTTTCCACTTTGGGTGCTTGGATAAGCCTTCCAATCTCACGAATCTGGAACAGTTTGGATATGTGCACGGATCGCATTTCCTGTCCTTGCACGAAAGCTCTACCAGGATGGAATCCTGATCAGGAGATTCGCCAGCGTCTGTCATCTCTAGACCTCTACTCTCTCGATTTCCCGTCCAATAAGTCCTTCTGTTCGTCCAAAGGATTCCCTATATAAAAAGCATGGAAGTTTTCCACCGGGTCATGAAATATATTCGTCAATATTATGGGGAAATTCGTAATATATCCGCAGTTCAATACTGAATAATATGCAGATTGATGTGAAAGACGTATCATTGGTAATCAATCGTTCATAAGATAGATTGTCCCTCCGGTACAATGAACGAAGACGATCCCGTCAGATCTGCTTTTAAAGTAGACGCCAGGGGGTGAGACCCACCATCTCGATTACTCATGAATCCCCCGGGCATCTGTCCTTAACTCTCGTTAGGGTCATTGATAACATTTACCCTACCATTATCATTTCTTGTGGTGCGAGATGCACGGGACTTCCAACGCTCTTGAGCGAGCAACGATCGAAGATCTCACAAGCACTGGATAGGCCGGAGGGCTCTAGTGCCCCCATCTGTACACGTTCGGTGGCACAACGATCTCGAACCTCGCTCCCTTGCCTTCGGTCCCGGTCTCCCTTATGGACATTCCTGTGATCCCAAGTATCTCCTTGGCCAGGAAGAGTCCGTATCCGGTGTGAAGGCCCACCCCCTTATTGAAGATCTCGGTCTTCAATCCTTCCGGAATGCCAACCCCATCGTCTTCGAAGTAGAGTATCCCACCCTCGTCGTTCTCCTTGAAGTATATTCGTATTTCAGAAGTGGTCACTCCGTGGCGTATTGAGTCGTCCACAAGATTGAGGAAGACCTTCTCGAGCATCTGATCTCCAAATATTTCTAGCGAACCCGTATCGACCATGAGCTCGATGTTCTCTATCTCCCCCAATCCATGAGTAGCCCTCAATACGATTTTCCCGATATTGTTCCATTGGGGCACGGTAACTCCCATATTCTGGTAATCCTTGGTGAAGGATATTTGCCTCTGAATTGTACGGGAAATCCGCTTCATCCTATCGATCATCTGAGCCTCGTTCCAGTATTCTTCTGGGAATCTGTCTTCAAGGAGGTTCAGATATCCCGACAAGGCAGTTACCTGATTTAGAATATCATGGCGAGTGATGTCCGAGAGGATGTTCAGGTTGGTATTGGCCTTTCTTAGAGCATCGTAAATCTGTTCCTTGGTCTCAAGGTCCCTGCTGTAAAGCGCGAAGGCGATTTCGTCCGTTATCTCATCTAACAACCTGTGCTCCTCAATGTCCTTCAAGTATTCCACGGGCATCGAAATGACCATTATTCCGAAGAGCTTGACACCGTGTTCAAGACGGCTTACAAGTATTCCATTTCCAGTGCATTCTTGAACCAAGGGACAGTCGTCGCATCTCTTGAAGTCCGATATGGCAACGGTGCCAGCGTGTTGCAAGGCCCTATTGACGCATCTCACCCAGTTATTCCTCTCAAATCGCTCCTTGATCGGTAAAAAGGTTTCTCCAAGGCCGGATTCGCCAGAGAGATAGTAGCTGCCCTCATCGTCGAATAGCACGACCCAAGCGTTCTTGAAACCTCTGGTCCTGACCAAGATTTCGCAGGTGAATTTGATGAGATCTCCAGGGTTCTTCTCATAGGCTTTCAGCTTGTTGATCTGGCGGGTTGCTCTCAGAAGGCGATTCAGGTGCTTTATCCGTCTCTCATCTATGTTGGCCTGTGTTATGTCTCTCAGATATCCTCTTGAATTGATGAGCTCACCATCGACGAATTCACCGTCAATAATGCCCTCGACTTCCAGGATCTTATCCATTTTCGTCACCAGTTTCAATTCGAGGTTTTGAATGTCGATTCCATCGGCACTTCCCCCCTTCAAAGGAGACCTCTCTGCGGGCGATCCAATAATGATGCTGGAGAACGAGACATTGGGGATTTCTTCCTCGGAAAATCCGAGCGCTCTCTTGAATGCGGCATTGGCGAAGTTGATGTCCCCGTCATCAGAAGTGCTGAATATTAGATCTGAGGAGTTCTCCACCAGATTCCGGTATGCCTCTTCGCTCATTTCCAATGCTTTCTGGGCCTCTTTTATCTCCTTTATGTCGATGAATGATTCCAGAAGAACGTCCTCTCCATCGAGTTGCATTCGGACCACACTCTTGAGAATAGGTATCTTCTCCCCCTCCCTAGTGAGGAAGATTCTTTCTGATCTATCAACAACCTGTCCTAGGTCAATTATTGGGCATTGGTCGATCTCCGCTGGGCAAAGGGTCTCGTGGCATATCGTTCCAATTATCTCTCCAGGTGATTCGTAATCCAACAATCTTAGCGCAGCTTCGTTGACCCTCTTGACCCTCTTATCAATACCAATTACCATTATTCCAAAGGGAGCGTGATCGATCATGCTTGAGAGAGCGCTCTGACTCTCAATGGTCTTCTTCTCAACACATTCTCTCTCGGTGACATCTCTTGCTATCGAAAGGATTACCTCTTCATTATCGAGGGTGAACAGATGTGCATTCACCTCGACGGGTATACGTTTCCCATCTTTGGATAGGTGAACACACTCGAAAGCCGTGTGCCCCTTCTTATTTAGCTCTTTGATAACTCCCTCAACATGGGAGTCGTCAGCGTCAATATCGACGACGCTCAGATTCATCAATTCTTCCTCGGTATATCCAAGTCTATCACAGGCCGCCTTGTTCACATCGATGAAATTACCGGGCAATCCTTCAGGTGTTAAGCCATGCAGTAAAATTGAATCATTCGAATTATTGAAAATGGCCCTGAATTTCTCCTCTGCCCTTCTGAGCGGGCCAATATCTGAATCGAGGTCATCTTTGATGATTGTGGAACCCTTTCGACCACTCATGGTATCTCAACCATAGCTAATCTGGCGGATTGAATTGCGGAATCATCTTCTATCCTCCCCGATGGGAGGATAACCAGTTCAACTCGATTGCTTTGGACTAGTCCTAGATCCTTCCTTTCGACTTCCCTTTCTAATTGCCATGATGTCAATTAGTAATTTGGAGTTTGTAATGTATATATTAGTACTTTTGGTTAGATTTTCATTGAATTTGAATAACTTTTCATTTACATTGACAATATTTCAACTCTTATTATTAACATTGTTAAAATAGTCCATTATACTATGAATAACTCTACTATCGAGAGTCGATCCCACCCACATCACTCAGAGTGAATCGTGGAATCAATGGCGCATCAGCATGAAAGGGAGATTCCTAACTGAATCCTGGAAATTCGCTTTCAAGGATCCTGGTCACCTCAACAGGATAGCAGTATTCGCACTCAAGATCACTATATTCTTGCTCATCAAGAAGTTCAAGCCAATCCTTGATCTCATGTGCCAGTCCAACAGCATCAAGCCTTTCACCTGCCGAGGACGAATCGAGGGAGATAAGCAGAGTCCTCATACATCCGCACTTCCTGCATTTGTTCTGACCCATTCCAGCAGTAAGTATGTCTCTGATATCGGATATCGCTTTGGCCACTATCAATCACCGCCTTTCAACTATAATGATCGATTAGTAGATGTGATGAATCGACCCCCCATCGCCCGTGCTTGAATCCTAGGACGATACTCAACTCTCACCTGGTTTGGATCTTATCTCCTTCCGGAGACGCTTAACGGATGACTTGGGGTCTCTCGATCTCATCGCGTCTATACAGAATGCCCCCTTCTAGTGGATATAGTTTCTTACAATAGACAGATGTAATAAGGTTGCCCTCCGTAGTGAAAACAAATGATGCCCCTTCCTGACCGCGGCGAGCAGTATGAGGAGAAATTCATTTCTGCAGTGGAAGCTCTGGAATCCATTCCCGATCATCCAGAGCTAATGCTCCAGAAGATGGACACATTCGAGAAGCTCCACCTATCGATCGAGGCGATAATGGATGTGGCGAACATGGTACTGGAGGATCTGGGGGAGATCCTCGGCGAGGATTTCGAGAACCTGTCCAGGCTGGAACAGTTGGGCATAATCGATTGCATACTCGCCAACAAGCTCATCATATGTAGCGGTCTGATGAAGCTGTTCGATCACCGATACGACGGATTCGATGATAAACTCGCATTGAATTCCGTGGCCGATATCAGGGAAACGATCTATTGTTTCATGGACGTTATAGATGGGTACTTGGAGCAGTACGAAGGTGAGAACGGGTACTGATCGCTGATAGAACCCTCGAAATATCTTCTTCGACTGGCTCCTTCTGGGGCAGAAATCATCCCATCTTTCTAATCAAGAAGGCAATCAGGACGATGGCCAATACCGCGGTGATGGCAAGCGCGATCGGCAGAGTAGGGTCACTGGCATCACTTGTCGAATCCAATGGGGTCCCCGACACCATCTCGCTCATATTCCCCTCTCCGACCTCGTTCATTGCGCAAATGCAGTAGTAATATCGATGATCGTTCTGCACGGAGGTATCATTGAAGGAATTCTATGTAGGTCCCACCTGATTTAGATAATGGAGGGAATCAGAGGAATTGCCGCACTAATCACATGTCCCGTGATTGGGGATCCACCATTGCCGAGCGGAGCTTCCCACGAGATGTTGATGAATCCATTTCCCGCATCAACCTGAGGGTCCTGTGATTGGGACGGGACCGACGGTACGGAAGGTGGTGACGGGATGGCGAAGACCGAAACCGATCTGAAGCCGAGGTTGTTCTAAGGGCACTGGCCGAGATACTGAATGTGGAGATCGACTTCAGTACCTGCTGGGATAAAGGCAAGAATAGAGAGAATGAGCAGGATCCCGATCACCAGGCATGAGAATGTCGAACCACAATCGCGTTGCCGTATCTGATCAAATGGTGTTCTCCTCTCCATTCCCCCACATCCAAGCTTCATGTTCAATTAGGAGCTTCCATTGAGGAGGAATAGAATAGCATAAAGGAGAATACTAGCCTCAAGATCCAAAATCAAATTTCTGTTTTGATTTCAATCGCATTCATTGTTGCTGAGTTACAAGGAATGATTTCTCCTCAATTCTCCCAAGTCAATAAAAGTCAGTTGGTATGGCAATTAAACAATTTCTGTGAGAACTTATTAACATTAAAGTCTCACCCTTTCAAAAACATCTCTTGGAAAAAACACCTCGGATATCAAGCGTTCAATGAGAAATGTGATATACCAGCTGCTACCAGGGAATATGGGGATCTTGTTTGGCATTTTTCTTTCCAGCCAATAGAACGATCCTCTCAGCTGAAAGGAGGTTAGTTTAGAATGTCTATTGACAAGAACACTTCCAGATCGTCAATCATTTTCATACTCACGGTTGTCGCGGTCCTTCTTGCAGGTACATTGTTCATGGGATCCACCTCGGCCATCATAAACGGTCAGCCCGATGATGATGGGCATCCGGCGGTATGCGCGGTGACCGTCTACGATGAATATGGAGACTTTATCGGTTTCGGTTCAGGAACGCTCATCTCGCCCACGGTGGTTCTCACGGCAGGGCACGTGACCATACTTGCCTACTACGTCATCGTGTATTTTGGTGAAGACGCCGTCAACAATCCTATTTACATGGGCACTGGAACCCCGCACACCTATCCTGATTTCTACATGCCGTCATCCATGGCAGGAGGTCTCTTCAACTTCCATGGAGATGTTGGAGTAGTGGTACTTGACGAGCCCGTTCCATCGAGCGTGGTCAGCCCTGCAGATTATGGTTTGCTACCCACCGCGGGAGCGGTCGACACCCTGTCTCAGAAGGCTCCAGTGGATCTGGTGGGATACGGTTTCAATGAGCTGGTAACCGGCGAGGGAATGCCATACTTTGATGAATATGGCATTAGGTACAATGCAACCTGCGATTTCATTAGGTCCAATTATGTGGCGAGCGAAGAGTTCATGAAGCTCTCCGGCAACCCATCAAAGGACAAGGGCGGCACAACCTTTGGCGATTCAGGCGGACCAGTTCTGATGCATGGTACCAACACGATTCTTGGAATCACATCATTCGGACCGAGCTACTGGTGCAAGAGTACCTGGTACGCATTCAGAGTTGACACAGATCCTATTCTAAACTGGATCAACTCGTTCCTCTAGAGTTCAGGAATCGTGGTATCGAAACCTTCTATTCCTTTTTCTTCATTGGAGGTAGATCATTCGCCAAAATTATCTCATTTAGAGATTGGGCGGGACCAAAGATCTGCCAATCGGTGGGGTACACCAAGAATCCGTCTGCTCCTCTTTAACTCGCCCCAAAAGAGATTTTGCCATTGGTTTAACGGAGAGCTCTGTCCAGGAGGTTGCCATCAGAGTCATAGATACGGGCATCAAGGGCCATCCTGCCCAAAGCATGGGTCGAACAGCTCAAGCATGGATCGAAGGCACGGATGACGGTCTCGATCCTGTTGAGAAGCCCCTCACTGATCCTGCTCCCGTCGATGTATCTCTTGGCCACCTGAGTCACCGCCTTGTTGAAGGCGGTATTGCAGTGCTCGGTGGCTATTATCATGTTGACCCAGGTAGTCATTCCATCCTCGTCGACCTTGTAATGATGAATGAGCGTGCCCCTAGGAGCCTCGGCCACCCCTACGCCCTCGCTTCTGTTCAAAGAGGCTTTGGACCACACTCGTTCGGAGAGGATCTCAGGATCCTCAAGTAGGTCCCTTGCGTGCTCGATGCAGAAGAGGATCTCTATCAAGCGCGCATAATGGTAGTGGAAGGTGCTCTGGACGATCCCATTCTCACCCAGCTTCTTGAATTCCTTGAGTTCCTCGTCAGCGAGTGGTGTGCCGCAGTGAGATGATATATTGAGCCTTGCCAGGGGTCCGACTCTGTATGTCCCCTCTGGATATCCCAAGGGCTCGTAGTAGGGGAACTTCATATATGACCAGGGTTCAACAGCCTCCTTTATATATTCGAAATAATGCCCTGGATCTAGCTGATCTGCGACAATTCTTCCTTTTGGATCGATGATTCTTAGCTTGCCATCGTAGTGTTCGAGTCCCCCCTCTGAATTAACCAGTCCCATGTAGTAGGATGGGAAATCTCCCAGACTCTTGGTCCCTTCATCTAGTTTCTCCAAGAGGTCCTTGAACATTGAAATGGTTCCAATTGTTATGTCCAAGGCCTCGGGGAGTTTGGAAAGGATGTAGTCAGCGTTCTCCTTCTCCAGCGGCCACTTTACTCCTCCAGGCACGATCCAGTCGCTGGGGTGCACTCTCTTTCCGCCCAGCTTCTCAATGATCTCCTGACCGAACTTCCTGAGCCTGATGCCGTTCATGGCCACATCGGGGTGCTTCTCCATCAGGTAAAAGATGTTCCTGTTGGCCGGATCTGAATCAATTCCAAGGAGGAGATCCGGGGATGAGAGATGGAAGAAGTTGAGGGCGTGAGATTGGATGATCTGCCCCATATGCATCAAGCGACGCAGCATCTCAGCCGTTCTCGGGATCGACACCGATGCCAACTCGTCGCATGCCTTGGCCGAGGCGAGGAGATGGCTCACCGGGCAGATTCCGCAGGCCCTGGAGGTGATACCCGGCATCTCGTAGTAGGGACGGCCCTCACAGAATTTCTCGAATCCCCTGAAGAAGGTCACCTGGAATCGGGCCTCCTGGGCGGATTGGTTCTCGTCCAGGAAGATGGTGACCATCGCGTGTCCCTCTATCCGGGTGACCGGGTTTATGACGATTCTGTCCTTCATTCCACCACACCTATCCGAATTTCGATCTACCCTCCATCTCCGGCTCCCTTCCCTCAAGCAACTCCGTGAGTACATAGTTGATCCGAGAAGCGTCGGGGGGGCAGCCGGGGATGAAGTAGTCCACCTTCACCACCTCGTGGAGGGGATAGGCCTTCTTCAGCAGCGCCGGCACCTCGTTCGGGATCTGAGGCGCCGTTTCCACCAGCTCGAGGTAAGCCCTCCTTAGCACGGCCTCATCCCCGTTTTCCCAGGCGTTTCTCAGGGCTGTCACGTTGCCGGTTACGGCGCAGTCGCCCATGGATATGAGAATGCCCGTGCTGGCTCTGGCCTTCCTGATGAGCGCCAGCTGCTCCTCGTTCCCCACCGCCCCCTCCACTATGGTGACGTCCACCTCATCGGGGAACTCCTTTTCGTCTACGAGAGGGCTGTAGACCACCAGCACCTTCTTCGCAAGTTCCAGTAATAGCTCGTCCTGATCGAGGAATGACATGTGGCAGCCAGCGCAGCCGCTCAGCCAGATGGTGGCGAACCTCACCCCTTCGTCACTCCTCATGGGCCGCCTCCCTCCTTTCCATTATGAATCGTGCGATCTGGTCGTCCTTGGTGATGGAGAGTGTCTCCCCCTCAACGTATATCGCCCCCACCGGGCAGACCTTGGCGCACTTCCTGCATGAGGTGCAGGAGCTGGACTCCTTCCACTCCTGATTCAGATCGATGATCACCTGGGACTCCTTCCCCCTGTGCATCAGGTCCAGGGTGTGCACTCCCTCTATCTCGTCGCAAACTCTGATGCAACGGGTGCAGAGAATGCACCGGTTCCTGTCCATGACCAGGAAGCTGTGCGTGGAGTCCACATCGAGCCTGGGCCATTCCCTCTCGAAGGCGACGTGGTCCACCCCCAGCTCGTTTGCCAGCTCCTGAAGCTCGCAACTTCCGTTGGCGACGCAGACCGAGCAGATGTGGGTCCTCTCGGAAAGGAGGAACTGGACCGCCATCCTGCGGTACTCCCTCAACCCGGGGGAGTCGGTAATGACCTCCATCCCCTCGCTCACCGGGGTCACGCAGGAGGCGAACGGTTTGGGTGACTTCCCTATCGTGACCATGCACATACGGCAGCCTCCGTAGGCCGTCAACCCTTCCAGGTAGCACAGGGTGGGTATCCTTATCCCGTTCTGACGGGCGGCCTCGAGGATCATCGTACCCTCAAGGACCTCGATATCCTTCCCGTCGATCTTGAGCTTCACGGTCATGGCTCACCCCCCTCGCCGGTCCCGTTCATGGGGCAGATGCCCGTGGGGCACTTCTTCTCCAAGATGTGAGCCATGTACTCGTCGCCGAAGTAGCGCAGGGTGGTCAGGATGGGGTTGGGAGCGGTCTGCCCTAGACCGCACAAGCTGGCCTCCCTGATGTATTCGCTCGCCGTCTGCAGCTTCTCCAGATCCTCTGGCTTGCCCTCTCCTCTCATGATCCTGGCGAACACCTTCTTGAGATTGAACAGGCCAGATCTGCACGGGCTGCACCTGCCGCAGGATTCATCCACGCAGAAATCAACGAAGAAGTTAGCGGTGTTCACCATGCAGGATCGGTCGTCGATGACCACGATGCCCCCCGATCCCATTATGGCCCCGGCATTGGTCAGGGACTCGTAGTCTATGGGGAGGTCCAGCATGGACTCGGGAAGGCATCCCCCGGATGGTCCTCCCACCAGAACGGCCTTGAACTCCCTCCCGTCGGGCACACCCCCGCCTATCTCGAACACCACTTCCCTCAGGGTTATGCCCATGGGGACCTCGATCAGCCCTGGGTTGCTCACGTTCCCGGTCAGCGAGAAGCATTTGGTGCCGCTGCAGGTGGGAGTCCCTATCTCCGAGAACCAGGAACCCCCCTCCTGAATGATGGTGGGCAGGTTGGCCATGGTCTCCACGTTCTGGATGAGCGTGGGCTTGCCCCACAGCCCCTTGTTGGCGGGATACGGCGGGCGGGGCTTGGGCATGGCCCGGTACCCCTCAACCGAGGCCAGGATGGCAGTCTCCTCTCCGGCAATGAAGGCGCCCGCACCCAGCCTCAGCTCCACCTCGAATTTCATGGGGGTCTCCAGAACGCTGTCACCCAGCAGCCCGAAGGACCTGGCCTGCTCCAGCGCCTTGCTCAGGGTCTCGATTCCCAGCGGATACTCGGCCCTGATGTAGATGTAGCCGTATTCGGCCCCCAGAGCGTAGGAGGCGATCAGCATGCCCTCGATGATGGCGTGGGGATCGGCCTCGGCCAAGGTTCTGTTGGCAAACACGCCCGGATCGCCCTCGTCCAAATTCGCTATGATATACTTGGGGTTGCCCGTGGCCTTCGAGACGAAGTTCCATTTCATCCCTGTCTGGAATCCAGCGCCTCCCCTCCCCCTCAGCCCGCTCTTGGTGACCTCATCGATCACCTGCTTGGGCTCCATCTCGGTCAGGCACTTGACCAGGGCGGAGTATCCTCCGCTTCTTCTGCTTGTCGAAAAACTCTGCCTTCTTGTAGAGGAGCTTCTTCACGGGCTTTCCCTTGACGATGTGCCCCTCCACGATCTCTCTGGCTGTTTCAGGGGTGACGCCCTGGTAGAGGTAGTCGCCAGGCTCGACCACCACGGCCGGGCCAACATAGCAGGTGCCCACGCATCCGGTGCGGGCGACCTTGCATTCATCCTCCTTGCCATGATCCTTGACCGCTTCCTCGAACGCTTTCAGGACCTCCAATGCGCCCAGGGGAATGCAGCCGCTGGAGCAGCAGACATTGATCCTGTGCTTGAAGCCCTTCTGGTCCTCGGCCTCGGTGCGGGCCATCTTAAGGAGGTCGGAGGTCTTCACTCCCCCTCACCCCCCAGAACATCCTCGATCCTCTTCAGGACATCTTCCTTCTTGACCTTGCCCATGACCTGCCCATCGACCACCACATTCGGAGCTTGGGCGCAAGCTCCTATACATCTGGTGACGAAGAGGGAGAGCCTTCCATCGGAGGTGGAGTCTCCACGCTTCACATCGTACTCGTTTTCGATTGCCAAAACGATGTCGTCAACACCTTTCACGTAGCACGCAGTCCCCAGGCAGGGCGTGATGATGTGCTGCCCCGGCTCCTGCAGTCTGAAGAAGTTGTAGAATGTCGCCGCCCCGTAAACATGGCTAGGGGGAAGCCTGAGCTCCTTGGAGATGTGTGTCATCACATCGAGGTCGAGGTATCCATAGAGTTCCTGAGCCTTCTGAAGTATCTCAAGTAGCGCGTTCCTGTGGTGATCATGCTCCTCTATCGTCCTATCAAGCGTTATCAAGCGCCTATCACGATTCATAGCATCTATGTTCCAGAGATTCCATTCTCAAACAACTCTCATGAGAGTAATCGATCGCTAGTAGATGTGGTGCTGCCTCATGCACTGGTAGCCCTGCGAGAATTCATAGCACGGGAAGGAAGTGCACGCCTCGCATGATTCGTGACCCTCCTTCTCGATGCAATTCCTAATGGGACAGTTCCTCTGGAGACAACCAGGACAGCTGGATTCGATCGATATGTCCATCTTCCAGTACACGCACCACTCGCAATTCAGGCCGCAGGGGCTCGGTACTTCCATTTCAGCACCCCCAACACTCTGAGGATTATCTAGACAGGACAGGCTATAAGAAGTTTTGTCGCTGGTACCGAGTGGTCGTTCAGGAGGATGGGTCCAGCGTTCCATCGATCGGTGATCTTGGTTTGGCCCAGGGTCAGGGGACCGTATCAGTCCTCATCGGGCATGTACTTCCTGAGTGTCTGGCTGTTGATTGCCACTATCACAGTGCTGAGGGACATCAGGATGGCGCCAACCGCAGGGCTGATGACCACCCCCTGGTTGAAGAGTATCCCCGCGGCGAGTGGGATGGCGACTATGTTGTAGCCCCCCGCCCACCACAGGTTCTGCACCATCTTGGAGTAGGTCTTCTTTGACAGGTCGATGAGCTTTGACACATCCCGGGGATCGTTCTTCACCAGTATGATGTCAGCACTCTCGATGGCCACGTCCGTCCCAGCGCCGATGGCAACCCCCACGTCCGCGGTTACCAGCGCGGGAGCGTCGTTTATCCCATCCCCCACCATGGCGACATGGTATCCCTCCTCCCTCAGGGACTCGATGTACTCTGCCTTCTCGTGGGGGAGGACCTGGGCGAAGTAGTCGTCGATTCCCAGCTCCTTGGAGACGGCCTCAGCAACCTCCTTCGAATCGCCAGTGAGCATGTAGGTCCTTATCCCCAGGGATCTCAGCTTCTCGATGGTCTCGGCCGATTCCTTCCTCACCCTGTCCGACAGTGCGAAGGCGCCCATCGGCTCGCCGTCCGCTATGGTGAAAACCACCGTCTTGCCCTCGGATTGCAGCTTCTTGGTCCTCTCATCATCGATCTGGATGTCGAGCTCCTTGAGAAGATTCGGACCGCCCACGTGGACCTCCCTGCCCTCAACGATTCCGAAGGCGCCCTTTCCTGGGATGACCTTGAAGTCTTCCACATCCGGTATTTCCACGCCCCTCTCCGACACCTCGTCCAGGATCGCCCTGGCGATGATGTGCTCGGAGTTGCTCTCCACCGCCGCCGTCAGGCGGAGAAGGTCCTCCTCCGATGAGAAGGCGATGGTGTCGGTGACACCGAACCTTCCCTCTGTAAGAGTCCCGGTCTTGTCGAAGACCATGGCATCGATGTCCCTCGCGGTCTCGAAGGCCCTCCTGTCCCTGATGAGTATGCCGCTCCTGGCGGTGATCGATGTGGAGAGAGCCACCACCAGAGGGATCGCCAGCCCTAGGGCATGCGGGCAGGCTATCACCAGCACGGTAACGGACCTCTCGAGGGCGAAATCGGACTGGCCGAGGGTGAACCAGACGAGGTAGGTCACCACCCCGACGCTCAGGGCGATGTAGAACAGCATGGCCGCCGCCCTGTTGGCGAGATCCTGGGTCCTGCTCCTGCTCTCCTGCGCCTTTTCCACGAGGTCGATCACCTG
>JAAEEP010000024.1 GCA_013415695.1 Methanomassiliicoccales archaeon
CGCATGGTATACCATCTCTTTCCACCACCCCAATCAATTGTGAATTCTTTCCGGCCCTCTACAAATTTCAATAACTCCTGGATTAAGCTATATTTATCCTCATCAACCTTGTTCTTAAGTTGTTCGAAAATCATTTCTCTATTAGATTCTCGTATATACGGGCGCGGGCCCTCCTTGATGAATTCCAGGAATTCTTTATTCTTCAAATCATCGACGATCTTTTTCAAATTGACTATCTCTACTTCATGTCCATTGATGGTAAGGAACTCGTGTCCGTCTCGGTTAGTTGTTTTCCAAGGTATGTTGTTCCTCCAGCATATAATCCGTTTGCATTCTTGCAGACGGGAGCTGTTATGGTGTTTATGTGCAAAGAAGTTAGAAGCGTAGACTTCGAACTCCATACTAATGACTTCTCCATCAACTTTCGCCCGACAATCTGGGAAATCTCCAGTGAATTCCTCTATTACGATTTTTTCTTCCAAATATGGCAGTATCAATCCAAAAAGAATAACGACTTCCTCCTCATAGCAAGGTTCCCACCTTAATCCAGTGAAGTTCTCATCGGACATTCAATCCCCAATTTATCAATTCCGGTATTATATTTTATTTTTTTCCATGTGTTCTGCAGATGAAAAGAAAAAAAGAAAATAATTAGACCTAAACCCTCTCCCCACAACTCCTGCACTTGTAATATTGACTCCATATTCCATCCTCTCTTTGTTCTTCAATGTACTCCATCCCTTTCTCGCCCTCAGCACCGCAAATCAGGCACATAGAGCTGAGTTCTTTGTAGGTAGTATCATCTAGCCCTATTCATAACCATGCGACACCTAGAAGGCTCATAATGGCTTTGGCGAGACGATCAATGGCACGAGTCTTTGTTATAATCCTCTGTTGCTCAATCATTAGTGCATTTTCAGATAGAGATACAGAGTTGATTTTCGATCAAATTATAATCATTCTAAGTAAGAAAGTGTAACTCTACTAAATTATTAATACGAAATTTTATGATATTATCTATTGGGGGAGTTAGATTACAACTTGGGATGAAGCCTTCCAAAATCACCGTAATTACTATTTCACAATATTGAGAGACACTAGAGAAACCGTTTCAGTCAAGGCTGATAAATATATTGATTATGCGAAATATATGCTTTCTAGAATGCCAAGTTTAGAGAATAAGACCTTAGAAGAAATTGATAGTGATATTTGGATCCAAGCATTAAGAGACTATAAAAGATCAAATCGTCGTCATAGGACTTGGGATGATTTACTCAATTACAGGGGATATCAAGTGCTGAGGTCAGTCTTAGTACTTAATAAGAATAATTATACCTGTGTCTATTGCAGGCGAGCTTCAAGTTCTGGATTACCAATGTATGTGGATCATAAAGAGGCGAAAGTACTGGGAGGGGGAGAAGAGTTAGAGAATCTCCAATGCACTTGCATGCAATGTAACCAGGCTTAATTTATATATCCAGAATATCAATTCTTAGAATATATAAATAATTTTAAATAAAACCATTCAATAAAATTGATCCCCTAGTATCAATATCTATTATTATGGGTTCCTCAAGATTCCTCCACCAGATTCGGATATTCCGTTAATGATTGTCTCAAGGGATTGAATGTCACACTTCTACCAAGAAAATGGAGTTGAGATCTCTCTTTACTTTAATGATTGCCATTCTGTACCTTTGAAGGCAGTGATTATCATCTCAATAATCATTATAATCATGTTCATCATGATATTCTTAATCGATATGGAATCGAATCGAACTTCTATCGATGTCTATTAGGCCATCTTTCTCAAGCTCATATGAGATCTTTCTGATAGTCCGATCTTCGATTCCAATGTCTTTTGAGATCTCTGGAATGTTTCCGATGCCCTCTCTGACTTTATCAAGAATCAGCGCTCTTATCATTAGCTTCTCAGCAACTAACCTGACCCTTCTCTTCCAAGGAATCCTTATTTCAAATTCTTCCTCCATCTCATCAAGTTTGACTAAAAGGAAGGATTCCCATATCCTTTCTTGATCATTAATCAAGTTGTTCTGCTCAGCGCATTCTTGAAGAATAAGAGACTCGTCCAATCCTTTTCGAAACAGGATCAGCATATCCTCAAGGTCCCGATTTCGCTCTGTGACGCTCTTCAGCAGGAATATGTCTTCCCTGGAGCAGAGCATTAGGACTAGATTCCCGAAAGTCTGATAACAATCCGACCTGGAGATCATTCCTTCGGATAGCTCAAGTCCATTGCAAACCCTGCGGAGAAAGAGATCAAAACGGACTCCTCGATCATCCCCTTCGAATATCTCTGCATCTACAAGAGCCTCGCATCCCTCAGGTATGCGGTTTGCATGATGGAAACCCATATTTCGAATCGATTCACAGATCAACTCCATGTCGTTATCTGTGGTCAGTATGATATCCACATCCTTGGTCGCGACCTTCTCTCCCCTGAGCGCCATCGCACCTCCGCCAATCATGAACACCTTCACCTTTCTAGGAAGGCTTTCACCGATTCTTGATAATGCTCCTATTAGCTCCTCCCTTCCAAGCTGATCGATCATTTTAATACCCCATAATCTCGACGGAGTTGTTCGAACTCTTGCCTAGAGGGGAATTCGGTCCTCCTTACTTCCTTGCCCCTTAGGTACTTGACCATGTCGGAAATTATTGTCTCTAGTCCAAGTTGACGAGCCTCTTGCAGGAGATACTTCTTATCATAGTCTTTGGAATCCAACAATAGAAGGGAATAGCTTATCCTTGCTCTAGTGCGATCGATCAAGATGTTGAAGAGGGCGTGATCCTCAAGTCTCAGTTCCCGTTTCCAGAAGGACCAATATCGATCGATGAGGTCTGTAACTAAAAGAATGCCGTATCTCTCCATAGCGATTGGCCCTGTAATGCTGCCCTCATCGACATCGTGGTCTATCGATACGGAAAACAAGAAATCAAGACCACCTGCCCATTGAAAGATTGGGCGGTCAATTCGAGATGAAATGTGATGATTGAATACGCCTCTGGAATAATCCTGTAGTAATGAACGAAATCTCTCGTTAATTGAAGGTATTTTTATGATATTCTCCTTTGAGGAGATCAATCCTACCGATTCCAGCTCCCTGACATATTTGCGTAAAGAGTCCTTTTTAAGTCCTGTCTCCTTGGCAACCCGATTATTATCCTTCTCATGATAACATATCGAGAGAAGTATGAGCATCTTTGAATCGAGGAACGCCGAGAATGGATAATCACCTGAACCGAGTATCTGTCTCAACGCCTGCGAGTGAAGTGAATCTGATGGAAGATAACATCTTGGGTGTGCTCCCTCGGAGCGGATGAATCCCCTGCTCTCCAGATTCTCTAGGATTCTATAGGCGGATGGGAGTGACAAAGGAATCGCTTGGGCTAACTCCTTTGCAGCAAGGGGCCTATCCATTAGCGAGATCATACTCCTGATTTCATTCCTGCTCAGAGAGAACATCATGGAATTGATATGATAAAACTATTAATAACTTTATTGTTTCAATTCCAGATTAGAACTATAATGAATTTGAAAGTTGACGAATTCTCACGGATAAATTCATCAAGTTCTTATGATTGATTTGATGATTGCCTTTAGTTGATTATTGATAAATAATAATTGATTGGAGAAACATCCTTTTATTTAATTTGTTTTTACTAATATTTCTAATTCAAAACGATTTTCATGGTTTTATATCCCGAACCTCGTCGCATCCAGATATGCCCTAGATCTCTGCCTTATGTTGAGGTGCAGGTAGATCTGCGTAGTCGAGATGTCCGAGTGACCGAGATTGCCTCTCACCACCTCGAGTGGGATTCCCTTATCCAGCTGCCATGTGGCGCATGTATGCCTCAGTGTGTGCGCGGTAACGTTTGATTGTATTCCCGCCTTCTCAGCTATCTCCCCCACATGCCTCTGCAGCGACCGCTTGCACTTACCGAAGTACTTGTCCTCAGGCCCCAGCTTCTTCTCCTTTGCAAGTATCTTTGCCAGGGAGATCGTGTGAATGTCCAGCGGCGCTAAGCGATCCTTGCTGCCCTTCCCCTGTCTCACGAAGACCGAGCAGCTGCCGATATCGATGTCGCCGGGGGTGATCTCTTGGGCTTCAGCAACCCTAAGCCCGCCGAAGAGCATCAGCCTGCAGGCCAGGAGATCGTCTAGCCTGTCGATGGCCATGATGAAGCGGTCTATCTCCTCGTACCTCAGCACATTCGGGAGTTCCATTGTGTTGGCAACAGACCGGGAGGAATTTGAGATGTTCTCATACGGTTAGTCTATTTCTCTTTTCATAGCATCCTAGTAAACGAGAACCCCTTCCATGGACGCCGCTATGGCCTCCTTAGATCATGTTCAAGTTAGGACAATGCACAAGATGCTATTCCAAAAATAGGAATCCTTTTGTTTCACCAAGCCTGTATACAATACGGGATGTTCATGGCAGAACTTACAGCTGAGATGAAAGAGATGTTCGCAAAGGCCCCGGCATTTCCCGTCGCGACCGCGTCGAAGAACGGTGAGCCGAACGTGGCTCCGATCAAGACCGTCTGGCTGATGGATGACGAGACCATCTGGATCGGGGACAACTTCATGAAGAAGACGCTGGCCAACCTGCAGGAGAACCCAAGGGTATCGATCTATGTGTGGGGTCCCGAGACCAAGGGCTGCCTGCAGATCAAGGGTGACGTGGACATCAAGACCTCAGGGCCCGAATACGAGGATATGAGAGCAAAGATAAAGGCCAAGTCCGACAAGCATCCAGCCAAGTCGTTGATCATCATGAAGATCACCGAAGTGTTCACCTGCTCCCCTGGCCCCGAAGCTGGTAATAGACTAATCTAGAGGGAAAATGTCCTCTTCAAATCGTTCTAATCCAGAGCAGGCCAATCTTTAATGAAGAATCGAGGAATTGAAGAGAGGTGATGCAGGATGATGGACCCTGCATTTACGGACCCTTTCTAGACCTGATCCAGAGGATTTGAATCCACGGATCCAATTGAGATTTGATTCTCTCGATCCCATCCAGCGTTTGAAATAAGATGTCCTGAAATACCTTTCATAAATGAGAAGGGAGACTGTCATCGCCATCGCTGTCTTGGTGGTGATATCGGTTATCGTGGCTGGGGTCATGCTCAGCCTACGCCAGCAGGTCGAGGAGGAGATTACCCCGAACGACGAGTTCTTCACCACCTCCCTGACCGATCCCCTCCATATTGATATCGAGAACTACACGCTCGAGGTATTTGGTCTGATCCAAGAGCCCGCCAACCTCACATATCAGGAGATGCTCGCGATGCCCTCGACCACCGAGAAGGCGACGCTCCGCTGCGTCACTGGTGGTACGGGCACGGCGATCTGGAAGGGCGTGAGGATCAGCGAGTTGATGGAGATGGTTGGCGTCCTCGATGGCGCTCGTGAGCTAGTTTTCCGCTCTCCCGATGGATTCTCTACCAGCCTTACTCTTGATGACGCGATGCGCAGTGATGTTCTCCTGGCCTACGAGATGAATGGTGTTCCTCTTCCAGAGGAGCAGGGCCTCCCGCTGAGGCTCGTTTCCCCAAACCAGTACGGTTACAAGTGGGCCAAGTGGGTGGTGTCAATCGAGGTGGTTGACTACGATTACAAGGGCTACTGGGAGTCGAGGGGTTGGGACGACGGCGCCTATATCTCCCTAGAGAGGGACTGGTGGGTCCATGCCACCATCATGATGGTGGGCGCTGTCCTCGGGACCTTCTCCCTGGTATCCGGGGTGCAGGGTGGCAACCGGTTCTCGAAGAAGGTGAAGAAGCTGTTCTCACTGAAATTCCACATCTACACCGGTTACCTATTCGCAGTCATTATGATCCCGGTGTTCCTGTACTGGTCGCTGGAGACCCTGGTCTTCAGGGGCAACGTCTACTACTCCCTTCACGGTGCCCTCGGACTTGCCATGGTCCTCCTACTGATCCTGAGCATGCTCACCGGCAGATATGCGAGCTTGAAGAGGGCCTCGAGAGCAGGGGAGGCACACCTCGTTCTCTCGGTCGCGATGATCGTACTGCTGTTCGTGACCATCGTCCTTGGATTCGCTCTGGCCTATCTATGAAGCCTTGTCCCCTCTTTTCGACTCCAAGCTGATCAGGTGCTCCAGGTCAATGTCCTTGAAGGCATTTCTCAGGCCCAGCGAATCCACTATCAGGGTCGCCCCGATCAGCATCGCCATCGCCGCCAGGATGTACATGATGAAGCTCACCACGGCTGCGGGGGCCAGGATGACGGCGACTCCTAGTATGAGGGATAAGACGCCCATGCCAAGCCTCTTGTAGAACCCCTCGGGGGTGGCCAATCTTCCCGCTGCGGTCCGTCGGAGGGACATGAAGGCGCTGGAGAACGACCAGAGCGCTATCACCAGGACGAACATCAACGCGAGCCAGATGGGGTTAATGAGGAAGGTGACTATGCCTATCAGCAGGACCCCGAGGCCGAGCATCATTCGCTTCGACGACTCCAGCCTAAAGGGACGGACGGTAATCGCCCTCCATATGAGGAAGAGGGCGAAGCCGATGATGACCACGGGGATGATGTACTTGATGAAGCCTGTGAACCATCTTATCGGATCCAGGGCGAGTATTCCTCCCAGGAGTATCAGGAAGATGCCGGTGACCATGAGCAGCTGCCAGGCTGCCTTGTGCTCCTCCAGGAGCTGAAGGGGATCCTTCTTCACGGAGCTCTTGGATTCGAACAGGAGGGTATTGAAGGTCCCAGCGATCATGAATACCAGCGGGGCGTCGTCCACCAGGTGCAGGAAGGGATGATCCTTGGGATCGTAGCGGTCCTTGTGCACCTTCCACTGATTCTTCGTCTCGTGTACGTGGTACTGACCCTTCCTGTAGCTGGCTATGGTCTCGGGACTGGGGAGATTTATCTTGGATTTCTCCCAGCCCTCGTCCAGGGGCTCGGTGACCTCGCTCTTGTCGACGAAGACCTCGAAGACCCCTTCCTCCAGCGGTTGAAGGTAATCATCCAACCTGGTCAAGGCACATCACCCAGCATTAAATCGATAATATTCGAGAACCCATTATTTCATCGTTTCCCAACGGAAACGATTGAAGTGACACACCCTCCGATGTGTTTCATCACGAGCATGGGAACGGACGTTTGTTCGCCTATTGAGGTGTTGTCATGAAGAGGATTGCAGCTGCTATCCCTTCAGTATTCCTTCCATGCTGTTAACGAAATCTATGGCCGCTTCCAGTGACACGATCGCATCTTCCTCGTACGCTTCGGTGTCAAGACCGTAAAGGGCGACATGGCTGAAACGCCTCAAAACATCGAGGACATTGGCCTTGGCCATGAGCTGTGGATACCTAGACCTGAGGTAGATGGGAATGTATTCTTGATCGTTCTCATCGACACCATCTCTGTAAAGCACCGCTTTCGCCGCGTGGAACATGGCCGCGTAACTGGAAAGTACGACCACCCTGTGTCTCATGGTGTAGAGGTTCTCCTCGGCATCCGCCAAATGCCTTCTGGACTGTTCAAGAGACTTGAGGCTGCTGATAGGGTCCGGAACTGTGAACTTCACCATGGACTTGTCCAAGCAATCTTGCAGATTCATAACATCGCTCCCTTTGCCAGTCGAATCATTCCAAGTAATCAGGAGAAGGTCCCTGATATTGAGAGGTCGTTATACATGCAGTCTTCATGATCCCGATCTTCTAGTTGTGAGGTTCTAGGCCAACGTGTTCAAGAAAGCGGAACGGCAGAGATACCTACATTCATTCCTTTAGAGGGATTACCTTTTTGTAGCTTCACGATTCTTCTCACACGATGCTCCTAGATTTCCTATCCGGGCAGGATGTGCTTATTCTCATCGGTGAGATCACAGTGCTCGTCCTCCTGGGAATATTCATATTGGGTATCATTGTCGGAGTGCTCATAGTCGCCTCCGCTAGAAAGGGCAAATTTTACTTCCCCCGACTGCTGAAACCCGGACTTTCAGCGGTAGGCACCGTGGCCAGAGGATTCTGCCGGCTGCTAGGGATGGACCACAAGGACCTTTCGATATTCTTCATCAAGCTGAGGAACAAGATGAACCGTGAGGCGTTCGCCAAGACTGCGGTGGAAAAGAGGGCCGTGTTCCTTCCCCAGTGCCTTAGATCCATGAAGTGCCCCGCCAAGCTGGGACCTGAGGGCCTTAGCTGCGTGAACTGCGGCCAGTGTGAGGTGAGGGAGGGGAAGAGACTGCTCCAGGACATGGGGTACAAGGTGTTCATCGCCCCGGGATCCACCGTGGTCAAGAGGATGATCAAGAAGTACCGGTTCGAGGCCATCATCGGCGTGGGATGCCTCATGGAGGTCCGCGAGGGTCTCGAGATGTGCGATCAGTATGGGATACCAGCCCAGGGCGTCCTCCAGCTGAGGGACGGTTGCGTGGAGACCGCCGTGAACTGGGATGACGTCATGGAGGTCGCCAAGCTTGGGGCCATAAGCGGATCAAAGGGCTCGACCAGCATCATGGACGAGATCATCATTGAAACTGCTTGATACGATCCTTTTCCCTTTCAGTTCGGCGAAGCATTAGACCTCGTGCTGAAAGACCATTTCCTTAATGCAAATTCGTTCATTGTTTACTGCATTATCTTGATTGAAAAATTTTCATCAATAATAGATTAGTGTTCTTTTAAGATACAGAAATTTTCAAATTATTTGTTATTTATCGTGAATAATCGGGATTTTTGATGAAAATATTTAAATGTTATAACGATAGTGCATCTTAGCTGAAGGTAGAGGTGTCCGATTGAAGGAGATCGATGACCTGGATAAGAGCATCCTTCGCATACTGCAAAGAGATGGCACTGCCAGCTACGAATCAATCTCCAGCGAGGTCGGCACTTCGGTGGGAACGGTCTATAACCGGATCAAGAGGCTGAAGGAGGATGGTATCATCCTCCGCATTATTCCAGAGATTGACACTAGAGAGCTGGGCTACGATATTGTCGCGTTAATCGACGTCAGGATCGAGGGCGGCCATGTCATCAAGGTCCAGCAGGAATTCTCCAGGCATCCAAACGTGTGCAGTGTATACGATGTCACTGGAGAATACGATACCATGTTCGTCACCAAGTTCAAGAACACCCAGGAGCTGAACCTGTTCGTGAAAACCCTGGGCGGTCACAAGAACGTGCACAGGACGAATACCAAGCTCGCTCTGAACGTGATCAAGGAAGGTACCGCTCCCCAGATCTGACACATTGCAAGGAGGCATGATGCGATCAAGCATGACGAGTACGCCCTCTTCACGGGCTGCCTTATCAGGGATCGTTTTCCCTTCATGGAGAGCGCCACCCGTTCAGTCCTAGATGCCTTGGAAGTGAAGCTCAATGACATGCCCGGTGCCAGCTGCTGCCCAAACCAGATGACGGTGCAGAGTGGTAGCGTGGGTGTGTGGTACCTGCTGGCGGCCAGGAACCTCTGCATCGCGGAGGAGATGGGGATGGACATCCTGACCCTGTGCAACGGCTGCTTCGACACGCTCAAGACGGCAAACTCCTGGCTGAAGGTAAATTCCCGCTTCCGGGAGAGAATTAACGATATTCTCGCCAACTTCGGAGAGGAGTTCAAGGGCACCATTGATGTCAAGAACATTCTCCAGGTGCTCCATGATGATGTTGGTACGGGAAGAATCGAAGGCAGTTTGGTTCATCCACTCAATGGTCTCAGGATCGCTCCCTTCGTGGGGTGCCATGTCCGCCGTCCAATGGATAAGATGGGTTTCGAGGATCCACAGGAGCCACAATACCTGGTAAGGCTCGTCAAGGGCCTGGGCGGAGAGATCGTTGGCTACGCAGAGAAGAACTCCTGCTGCGGAGGAGGGCTTTCCGTCGCAAGGAAGGAGGACGCCTACGGCTCGTCAAGGCGCATCCTGCGCTCCGCAAGGGAGGCGGGTGCTGAGGCGATGGTGGTGAACTGCCCCTACTGCTACTCCCAGTTACACAGGGGCCAGCCTACGATCAACGAGCGGTTCCATGATGGGCTGGAGATCCCTATCATGTACATCACCCAGATGATGGGTGTGGCCATGGGCATCCCATTGGAGGAGCTGGGATTCGAGGAGGCCCTGGGAGAGTCAAGCAGCCCCGAGAGAATTCTGGCTGAGGGTATTGCCACCCATGATGAGGATGAAGACAGCATACTGGACAAGGGGACCATGGCCCAGGTGGAGGTCTGCTCCCGATGCCTGGCATGCACTGATGACTGCCCCACGGCAATGACCGTCAATGAGTACAGACCTGAGGAGATCATCACTCTCGTGAGAAAAGGGAGGGCGATGGACGCGGCCCGAAGGGAGGACATCTGGTTCTGCATGAACTGCCATGAGTGCGTGGAGAAGTGCCCCCAGGGCTACGGTATGGTCCGCTTGATGATCGAATTGAAGAACCGGGCCTCGGAAATGGGAATCAGGCCCGATGTTGTAGAAAGGAGGCTCGAATCTCTAAGAGCCTCTGGTTTCGCGTTCAACAGCAAGGGAGAGGCTCCTGGATCACATGTGGATGAGTTGCAGGATCTGATAGAAAAAGCTTCCAAGGAAAGGTTCCAGCTATGAGGTGAACTCATCTTGCACACCAATTCAGACAACTATGGAATAGGACCTTCCCGGGGCACCCTGGGAAGGCTTGGGGAAAGGGCGATCGTTGGCGATAAGATCGGACGATTGGGTATCACCATCCCACCCAGTGGCTTCCGGAAGGAGATGTCCGCCTGCGGGATCGCCGGTCTCATAAACATCGACGGCAAGAGGGAGAACGGTCGAAAGGTGGTTGATATGATAACCACCATGCTGGAGAGGGAGAACGGCCTTGGAGCTGGTTACGCCTGCTACGGCCTCTTTCCGGAGATGCAGGAGCACTATTGCCTCCAGCTGCTGCTTGACGACCGGCAGTCGAAGGAAGCGGTGGAGGACCTCCTGGTTGAAAGGGTGGAGGTCCACAAGGACGAAGAGGTCTTCACCCGCAAGGTGAAGGGGATGCGCGGCCCCTATCCGCTAATCTGGAGATTCTTCCTCGAGGTTCCAAGGAAGAGGATCGACGAGAACCCGGACCTGGAGGGAGAGGACGATTATATCGTGGATATGGTCATGGAGATCAACTCCAGGATCCCTGGAGCGTTCTGCATGTCGTCGGGAAAGGACATGGCCGTCTTCAAGGGAAACGGATGGAGCCATGACATCGCCGAGTTCTACGACCTCGAGAGGTACAGCGGGAACATGTGGCTCTCCCATTCTCGATTTCCGACGAACACCCCGGGATGGTGGGGCGGCGCCCACCCCTTCAACATACTCGATTGGTCGCTGTGCCACAACGGCGAGATCACCTCCTACGGTACGAACAAGAGATACGTTGAGATGTGGGGGTACAAGTGCACCATGCTGACCGACTCCGAGGTCGTCACATACCTGTGGGATCTGCTTTGCAGGCGTCATGGGCTTCCTCCGATCGTCGCTTCGATGGCCGTTGCCCCTAGATATTACGATGACATTGGAAGGCTAGCCGATGAGCAGAGGGAGGTGGCCATACGATTGAGACGGACATACGCCAACGCCATGATCAACGGGCCATTCAGCATTCTCGTCGGCAAGGCCAGGCCGGTGCCCACTCTCATCGCCCTCACCGATCGCAAGAAACTTCGACCCATGATCGGCGGGATATCGGGGGATGAAGGAACGGTCTTCGCCGCCAGCGAGGAATGCGCCATTCGGAGGGTCGAGCGTGACGGGGAGATATGGGCCCCGGTCGCAGGGAACCCTCTGATCGCCAGGATGGGTGACGGCATCGTGTGGGACGGCCTCAAGGACCAGTCCCAGTACAAGAGGATGAGGGTGATCGCTTGACCGTTACCGCATCCCCTGGAATAAGGATCGAGAGCCCCTCGAAGTTTCGAATAGACATCGACAGGGAGCGCTGCAAGATATGCCGCCGCTGCGTGATCAACTGCACCTTTGATGCCATGCGGTTCAACGGCGACAGGATCGTTCCCGACCACGACAACTGCGTCGCATGTCAGAGATGCGCCATGAAGTGCCCCCAGGGGGCGATCACCATCAAGGAGAACGAAATGGCGTTCCCTGCACACTCCGCATACACCGAGCGCATCAGGCGCATAGGGTGGGAGCAGGCCTCGACCGGAGGGGTGATGCTCTCCTCCTGCGGGAACGATCTACCATATAGATCAATATTTGACGACCTGGTGCTGGACGCCGCCCAGGTCACCAACCCCGCCATCGATCCGCTCAGGGAGCCCATCGAGACCAGGTGCTTCCTGGGCGCGAGACCTGATAGATTGGATTTCACCGAGACCGAGGACGAGATCCTGCTGGACACGGAGATGTCCCCTGGCGTCATGCTGCGCACGCCCATCATGATCGGGCAGATGTCCCTGGGCAGCATCAGCTACAACGCCCAGATCGCGCTCTTCAGGGCCGCGATGGAGACCGGAACGCTTGTCGGAACCGGAGAGGGCGGATTGCACTCCGACTTCTACGAGTACGGCAGCATCATCAACAGCGAGGTGGCGAGTGGACGCTTCGGCATCAACCCCCCTTATCTCAAGAAGGTCGCCTCGCTCGAGATCAAGATCGGGCAGGGAGCTAAACCCGGTCATGGAGGACACCTGCCCGGGGAGAAGACCACCGAGATGATATCCCAGACCCGCATGATACCCAAGGGAACGGACGCTCTTTCACCATATCCGCATCACGACATCTACAGCATAGAGGATCTTCAGCAGCTCATCTACGCTCTGAAAGAGTCGACCCGCTACCGGGTACCCGTGGGAGTGAAAGTGGCCGCGGTCCACAACGTTGCGGCTATCGCTTCAGGCATGGTAAGGGCCGGTGCGGACTTCATAACCATAGACGGTTTCCGTGGAGGAACTGGAGCCGCCCCCCGCATAATAAGGGACCACGCCGGAATACCTCTTGAGTTGGCGATCGCGGCGGTCGACCAAAGACTCAGGGAGGAGGGTATTCGACATCGAGCCACGCTGTGCGCGGGAGGAAGCATCCGCTACTCCGCCGATCTGGTGAAGGCCCTCGCTCTGGGAGCGGACGTGGCCATGATCTGCACGCCGGTGCTCATAGCCATGGGTTGCAGGGTATGCCAGCAGTGCCATCGCGGCCTCTGCTCATGGGGTATCGCCACCCAGAACCCCACCTACACCCAGAGGCTGGATATCGATGTGGCGGCGAGGAGAGTGTCCAATCTTCTGTACGCGTGGAATGAGGAGCTAAGGGAGATCTGCGGGGCCATGGGAATAGATTCCGTAGAGAGCTTTGTGGGCAACAGGGACCGCCTGAGGTACTTGGGTCCCAACCCCAGGATCGCCGAGATACTTGGGGTCAAGCACGCCGGTGAGGCGTGGGGGTGATCGGATGGAGAACGGAACTGTGAAGATCGACGCACTTGACAACGAATCTGGCAAGCCCCTGAGATACTGGGTGCTGAACGACCTGATTCACAAGGCCGCTGACGGCGGAGCGAAGCACATCGTGGTCGAGAATGTGCTTGGCCAGAGGTTCATCGGAGCATGCATGGAGCACAAGGACCTCCTTCTGGAGATCCACGGAACACCGGGCAACGATCTGGGCGTGTTCATGAGCGGTCCGAGGATCGAGGTCTTCGGCAACTGCGAGGACCAGATCGGGAACACCATGGACCACGGGGAGATCGTTGTCCATGGAAACGCCTGGGATGTTACTGGTCTGGCCGCTAGAGGTGGTAAGATATTCGTCCGCGGCAACGGAGGATACCGGATCGGCATCCACATGAAAGCCTATCGCGAGGCAAAGCCAGTGGTGGTGTACGGCGGAGGCGTGAAGGAGTTCTTCGGCGAGTACATGGCTGGCGGCACCCTGGTGGCGTTGGGCATGAGAATAGGCAACGGCTCCATCAAGGACCTGCCGCCCGAGGAGGTCGTGCGAGGAAGCATAGGGTGCGGGATGCATGGAGGCGCAATCTACATCCGCGGAGAGGTGTCCGAGCACCAGCTGGGAGTGGGGGCGAGCATTCGACCCTTCACGGAGGAGGACTCCAGACTGCTGAAGCCCATACTGGAGGAGTTCTCCAAGAGGTTCGGAGTTCCCATGGAGACCATTGAGAGCAGGGGATTCACCAAGATCATGCCCGCTTCGTCAAGGCCGTTCGGGGCCTACTACAACCCGCGCTCGGTGTGACCGGTGCCATTTCATTCATTTGATCTGTCAGTCGAATCCTGACAGGATGATCGGGTCGCGAAACGATTATCGGTACAGTTGTCCATCATTTCTATGGATGGACCAGCATGAGGAAGGTCAGGTACCAGGGGGAGAACAGGTACGAGGAGTTCCTTGAACGGGCACGTACCATCTCGGAGAAGATATCCACGATAGACGGCGTGGTTGGAATATTGGCGACCGGAGGGCTGGGAAGGGGGTTCTGCGACGATTACTCAGACCTAGACCTCATCGTTTATGTCGATGATGATGAAGTTGACGAGATATCGGAATATATCGCGGTTGGTGTCCGTTATCAGGGGATAGAGCTCGATACCCCGGTGGAATCGTTCGATCAGGCTCTTGCCCAACCGGTTCCGTCCGGGTACTGGTCCCAGGTGATGAGGTGGGACAGGCAGGACTCCCAGATAATGTACGATCCAGATGATCGATTGAGAGACCTCCTGGAGAGCAAGCTGATCTTTCCCGAGGAGGAGAGGCAGCGGATCATGGAGAATCATAGGAACGAGGTGGAGGAGAAACTCCGCTTCGAGTTGGAGATGTGGGATTCAAGGGGCGACATACACAACATGTCCCACGCCCTCCGTCAGGGAGTGGAGCACCTCATTCTGTGGATATACGCCAAGAACCGGGAGTTCCAACCTTACCTCCCAAAGTGGATTTTCTATCAGCTTGAGAACGGTTTCGTTCCCGAGTCGGAGCATTTCGATCAGATACGGGATGCTTACACCAGAGCCATGGAGACCAGGGATCAGGTGAGGGCAGTGCAAAGGGAGCTTGTCATGCTCTGCGCTAGAATCGGACTGGAGTTCGAGTACCGCGGTCTTGAGGATCTTCTCTCCAGATTCGACAGGAAGTGGATGGAGTCATCAGAGAGGACCCGGCATTATCTAAGCTGGTGAAAGACCCTGCAATGAGTGTAAGATTATTCTATTGCTGACGCCCTTCATATGATTGACATGGCCCTCAGCATCCTCTTCGTCGAACCTCCCAAGGACTACTGGTTCCTGATGGGAGAGTATCTCCCGCCGCCAACCGGCCTCCTGGCTCTTGCAGCCTATGTAGAGAGGGAGCTGCCTGATGTAGAGATCGAGGTTATGGACTGTCAGGCCGAGGCCAAGGGATGGAAGGATATCGAGAACAGGATTTCTTCGATCTCGCCCTCGATCGTCGCTGCCTCTGGATTCACCTGCAATGCCTACGTCTGCGCCAGGGTGGCCGAGATCGCCAAGCAGGTCTCGGAGGATATCGTGACCGTCATGGGAGGACAGCATTTCTCCTTCACCGCGGAGGAGTCGCTCATTGACTTTCCGGAGATCGACTTCATCGTCAGGGGAGAGGGAGAGGTCACCCTGGTGGAGCTGATCAAGTGCTTGGCGAATGGCTCTCACCCAGGTAAGGTTCGTGGAACATCCTTCAAGCACGATGGTACGGTCGTTCACAATCCTCCCAGAGAGCTCATCGAGAACCTGGACTCGCTGCCCTATCCGGCGTACCATCTGATCGAGGACAATCTTCACAGATATCACTTCTCAATGATGGCCGGCAAGAACACGGTATATCTGATTCTTGAGGGATCGCGTGGCTGCAGCCACAGGTGCAGGTTCTGCACCCAGTGGAAGCATTGGAACGGAACCTGGAGGACCAAGTCTCCTCGACGCATAGCTGATGAGATGGAGCACCTTCACCAGCGTTTCGGAGGGGAGTTCCTGTGGCTCACCGATGACAACTTCGGATACCGGAAGCGGGGGGAGGGACTGTACGAGGAGCTCAGGAAGAGAGGGTACACCGAAGACATATCCTGGTTCTTCCAGGCTCGAACCGACGACATTGTGGGCAATCCAGAGCTGGTTGCGAAGCTCAGGTCCGTGGGGAACAACTGGGTGCTCGTGGGCGTGGAGAACAACTCACCAGAGGTGCTGAAGGATTTCAACAAGGACATAAGGACGGGCGATTCACGGCAAGCGATAAGAGTTCTTCGCGATAACGATGTGTTCTCCCAGGCCATGATCGTCATCGGATCCAGAAACGATAACGCAGACTCCATTGAGAGAACCAGGGAGTTCAGCCTCGACCTGGAGAGCGATCTGCTGATCTACACCGCCCTGACCCCTTATCCAGGTACATCGATACATGATGAGGCAGCCTCCAACGGATGGATAGAGGACACCAACTACGCCCATTACGACATGGCCCATGCCATAATGCCCACCGAGATGCTGACCAGGAGGGAGGTCCAGGAGGAGCTGTTTAAGTGCTATCGCTCCTTCTACGGCTCCGTTCCCAAGAACATCAGCGGTTTCTTCTCCAAGAACGAGATCAAGAGGAGATGCTATCGGCACATGGCCGGAAAGCGGGTCCTGAGCAGCCTGAGGCGACTGATTTGAATCGCAATGTGGGATACTTCGTGCTCCTCTCCTTCATTGGTGGCATCTGCGTCGTGATCATTGGATGGATGGGTTCATTCCAGGCGGAGGCGGTGGATTCGTGGGGGAAGCTTCTGGTGGGAGCGCCCTTCATCCTGAGCTGTATCATTGGCATCTCTCTCGCATTCCGCCCCAGCTGGATCGGCAGAATGTTCAAATCAAATAAGAATTTAAAAGGGGAAGAGAGAAAGGTTTTGAGAAGGGTCAGGGGGCATCATCCAGACTGCGACAGGTTCGAAGGTCATGTGGTAAGGATAGATGATAAGACCGTTTGCACTGGATGTCTGGGTTTGGCCGTAGGGGCAGTAATATCGATAATCCTGATGATCGCGTACATGATCATCCCCCTCGAGTTCTTCTCCCCTTCACTGTATTTACTATTGACAGTTGGTCTAGCAATGGTCGCCCTTAGCCTGTTCGAGGCCGCATTCACCAGGAACCGCTTCATCCACATTCTATTGAACATTCTACTGATACTGGGTTTCTTCTTGACCGTGATGAGCGTGTTCCAGCTGTCCGGCAAGCCGATCTACAGCTGGGTGGTGATCATCATATCCTTCTTGTGGTTAGAAACAAGGATACAGATCGCGAACTGGAGACACGACCGAATATGCTCCAGTTGCTCAGAGGACTGCAAGATCTTCGACTCGACTAACGCTTGACCAGGATGCTTACTCCCCAGATGATTATGGCCAATCCCACCAATACAGGGATTATCCACCAGAAGCTGAAATTGTAAACCCAGTCGGGAAGTCCCTCGATGTTCTTCAGGCCGAACTCGAAAACCAGCCACAAACCGATTAGAATGACTATTATTGCCCAGAAGATCTTGCCAGCCGGCCCTCGTCCAGAGCACATCTCCTCGCACTTCTTGTCGATCTCCTTGTCCTTGTCCCACCTCTCCCCCATCAGGGGAGCTCCGCAATTGGAACAATATCTGGACCCATCAGGATTCTGAGTGCCGCACTTGGGGCAGTAAACCATTGGAATGAAATTGTCTACGATTGTATTTAATCATCTCTTCGTTCGGGCTTGAGATCTAATGAAAGAAATAAGGAAAAGGTTTGATCGCGAGACGATCGGACCAGAGATCACTTCAGAACCCAGACGCAGTCCTGGCCGTAGAACGCCGTTCCGTCGAATTCTTCCATAAGGTTGCCGATGATGGTCAACGGGAAGGTCTCCCCCTTGTCGTCGGGCAAGGTGATGAGCATCTTGACCTCTTGTGTCTTGAACTTCAAGGTTAGATCGAGTATCCCGTCCCCGTTGAGGTCATGACAGCAGCACAGCTCACCTAAGTAAGGGGTGGCGACATCCTCATAAGCCCAGCGAAGTGGAGCCACTGAGTATTCATATCCTTCTCTGGTCAATCTCACCGTCGCAGGGTCTATGGTTGTCACATCGAAGTCCTCCGTCCCAAGAATGGCGACTGGCAGGACACCGTTGCTCTTGGTGTTGATGGGGTTGGGGCACGATCCGGGCTTGATGTCCACGAATACTTGAATCCTTACCTCAGGAACGACCCGTTCCAAGGTCAGCATTGCCCAAGCCGTGGAAATGTTCTTCAAACCGATCCCGTACCCGTTGGTGGACGCCCACCATCCGTCAGTGTCCTGATGCTCAAGAATGTAAGCGGAAACGTTCTCGTACCAGTTGATGTCGAATCCACCGACCTCAATGGTTTCGATGCCATAGGCCTCGAATCCCTTCATCATGGTGAACATGGCCTGGTAGTCGCCCCGCCATCCGGCTCCATCGGCGTTACCGCCATAGTTGAAGTAATAGGTCTCGATGAA